>DATLZA010000103.1 GCA_035574235.1 Planctomycetota bacterium
CCCCGCCGCCGCGCCGACGCCGAGAAGCACCGCCGCGGCCGCCGCCCATCGGAGCCGGCGCGGCCGGATCGCCCGGCGCACCCGCGCCAGCGCCTCGGCCGCCGCCCGTTCCTCCCGGAAATGGCGCCGGAGCGCCCAATCCTGCCGGGAAAGCCGCGCGAACCGGCCCGCCGCTTCGGGCGATGCCGCCAGGAGACGGTCCAGCTCCGCGAGTTCCCCGGACGAGGCCGCGCCGTCGAGATACTTTCCGATCAGTTCATCCGCGCGATCCATCGGCGGCGGCGCTCCTTCCTTCGAGGCATTCCTGAAGAGCGGCCCGGATGCGGGAAAGGGCCTTGTGCACGGCGTCGAGCGTGCTGCCGACCTCCCGGGCGACCTCGCCCAGCGTCAGGGCCCGCTCGTAGCGCAGCGCCAGAAGCCGCCGCGCCCGCTCCGGAAGCCGCGCGATGCAATCCCGCAGCCCTTCCGCCTCCCCGGCGGGCGGATCCTCGCGGTCGTACGCGTCGAGAATCGCCCGAACGGCCTCCGGCGAGAACGGCAGGGGCGTGCGGCGGGAGCGTTCCCAGGCCTGGAGGATTTTCTTGGCGGCCACCCCGCGCGCCCACGCCCCGAAGGGACGCGACGGGTCGTATCCGGAGAAGCCCCGCCACAGGGCCAGGCAGACGTCCTGAAAGAGGTCCTCGGTCTGCGCCCGCTCGCGGACCATCGAGGCGATGAAGGCCTTCAGGTCCTCCTGATGCGCCAGGAGCAGCCTCAGGAACCGTTCGTGCGCGTCCATCCGCATCCCCTATCTTCTTCCGCCGGGACGCGGAAATTGGACGCGGAGGCGAAAAAAAAAGACGGCCTCCCGAAGCCCGACCCTCGAACCACCGAGGCCCGGGGCTCAGCGCGCGGAAGGTCCCGTGATCATCTCCACCGAGGCGCGGACGTGCTCCGGATCGAACACCTTTCTCCAGTCCGGACGGAAAATCTGTTCTTTGGCGCGCTCGATGGCCTTTTTGGCTCCGTCGGAAAAGGGCGACGAGACCTCCCCGAAGAGGATCGCCAGCTCGATATTGAGGTGGCCCAGGAGGAAATCGCGCGCCGCCTGAGGCGGCACGCCCCTCCGAATCGCCTCGTCCATGGCCTCCCGCACGACCGTCAGGCACGTCGCCGCCGTCGTCTCCGAAAGCGCCGGCTCCAGAAGCACCATCTGCTCGACCGTCACCCGGTGGGCGTGGAGAACCGGGGCGAACATCTGCCGGCACAGGCGCTCCCCGCGGGGGTAATCCGACTCCGGTCCCTGCATGAGCGCGCAGACGATGTTCTGCCGCGCCTTCACTCCGCCGAAATAGTCGCGCCGGGCCTCCGGATCCGTCTCGTCGTTGAACACGGACGGATGGCAGGGATGGGTCACGAAGTACGTCACGTCCCGCCGGGGCGGCAGGTGCCCCGCATACGGCGCGGCGGCGTCCAGGCACACGAGCATCGCGCCCGGCCGGAGCTTCGGCACGATCTCGGCGGCGACTTTTCCGATCGCGGCGTCCGGCACGGCCAGAATCGCCGCGTCCGCCCGCCGCGCCGCCTCGTCCCCCGGAACGGCCGACAGCCCCCGCCGCCGGAGATTCTCGAGCCCCGCGGGGCTGACTTCCACGTAGAGCATCCGGTACTCGGAGTCCTTGAGGTTGTCGGCGATCCGACACCCCATCTTCCCGCCCGCGCCGAACAGCGCCACCGTTTCCATCGTCGAAATCTCCTTTCCGAAAGGGGAATCCGCGCTATCCCCCGCCCAGGAGCGCCCTTCCGAAGTAGTCCTCGCGGCCCACCTGGCCGCCCTTGAACGCGATCTCGAGTCCGTCCACGCGGGAGTC
Source organism: Planctomycetota bacterium (assembly GCA_035574235.1). Lineage (NCBI taxonomy): Bacteria > Pseudomonadati > Planctomycetota > Planctomycetota bacterium. The sequence goes on from DATLZA010000103.1 coordinate 1,851, forward strand.
CTCCGAACGCGCGCGGCAGAGCGGCGATCCCGGCGCCAGAGGGGCCGCCATCTCCAGCGCTTCGATCCCCAGCGCCCGCGCGATCCGCCCGGAGGTGTCCCCGCCGGCCGCGACGATCCGGCGGACCTCGGCCTCCCGAACCGCCGCGCGGGCGATCTCTCCCAGCCTCCGCCCGAGCTTCGGCCCCTCGACGCGCGGATCCCGGATCTCCGGATCCGCCGGGCCCCGGGCCGTGTAGACCGCGACGCTCCGCCCCGAGCGAAGCGCGTCGATCACGCGGCCTTCCGCCCTCCCGTCTTCCGGCAACCGCACCCCCAGAAACCCCCGCTCGAGCGCCCACGCGATCTGCCGATCCGTGGCCGGCGAACAACTCCCCGAAAGGACCAGGATCCGATCCGCCCGGCCCGCCCCCGCGAACGTCCGCCGCGGCCGACCCCAGTGAGCCGCCAGCGCGTACTCCACCCCCGAAGAGCCCACCAGGAAACGGCCTTCCTCTTCCCACAGAAAGCGCCCGATGGGAACAAGGTGCGCGGGCTCCAGGACGTCGAAGAGCACCACGTCCGGCCGCTCCGCCCGCGCGGCCGCCACGGCGCGGTCGAACTCCTCCGGCGGACCTCCGACCGCCCGGACGTCCACGAGCGCCGTCCGCAGCGGCGCCTGCCGCTGCAGAATCCGGCGCAGATCGCTTTCATCCATGGGCGTCACGGGATGGCGGCTCATCGTCGAATGCCGGTCCAGACGCGACACCCCGTCTCCGTCCGCCGCGAAGAGGTTCCCGAAGACGCACCAGCGCCGCAGCGCCGGGGCGCCCACCACGAGGGGCACCGGCTCCGGTCCGAACAGGCGCCGCCCGATCTCGATCGCCCGCCCGATGCTGCCGATCTCGGGCGAGGAATCGAAGGTCGAGCAGATCTTGTAGTGCACCTTCCGCGCCCCGAGCCGCCCCAGCCCCTCCAGCGCCGGCGCGAGCTCCTGTTCCATGTCCGCCGGCGTCATCGCGCGGCTCGACCCCGCCAGGCCCGCGGCCTCGAGGTCCGGGAACCGCCGCTCCAGGCGCTCCCGCTCGGGAAGCTCCAGGAAAAGCGCCGCGCGGACGCCGTGAACCGCCAGGGCCTCGAGCACGTCCGTCGAGCCCGAGAAATCGTCCCCGTAGAACGCCAGCGAAAGCGCGCTCATCGCCGCCCGTAGGTCTCGATCGCCTGCCGCAGCTCCACGTGCTCCCGCGCCCATTCTTCGAGCGGCCGGTCCGCCAGGGCCGCCTCCCACCCCTGGCGGACGCTGGCCACCCCGGCGGCGATCCCGCCCGGATGCGCGAGAATCCCGCCGCCGCAGAGATAAAGAAGATCGACGCTCCCGATCCTCCGGTACGTGTCCGGCGCCTGGCCCGCCCACTGCCCGGAAGAGAGCACCGGCATCACGACGTATCCCCCGAGCATCGGCGTCAGGCACGCCCGCGCGGAATCGACCACCGAGTCGTCCGACTCGAAAAACTTGTTCCGCAGTCCGTTCGTGTGGATGTGGTCGATTCCCGCTAGACGCCAGAACTTGTGGTAGGCCCGGAATCCCAGGCCGAGGTACGGATACCGGGTGAGCATCCCCCATCCATTGCGGTGCCCGTGAATCGGCAGCGCCGACCGGCGCCTCATGTAGGCCACCCCGGGAAGCCCGACGCTGTTGAGACTCATCATGATGCAGGTCCCGCCCGCGGCCAGAACGGTGTCGTGGTGGCGCGGCATCTTCTCGATCTCGTCGGTGATGTTGAAGGCGTACATCACCTTCTTGCCGGTGCGGTCCGCGTGTTCCTGAAGGACCCGCATCACGGCGCGCACGCGCTCCGCAAGGGGCGAATGCGGGGGATTCGCCATGAGCTCGTCGTCCTTGATGAAGTCGAGCCCCGCTTCCGCCAGCGTCCGGACGAGGCGCGCCGTTTCCTCGGGCGCCAGCCCCACGCTCGGCTTGACGATCGTCCCGATGAGCGGCCGTCCGTAGACCCCCGAGAGCTTCCGCGTCCCTTCGACCCCGAACTGCGGCCCCGGATAGACCCGGGCGAAGGAGGGGGGAAAGTCCACGTCCAGAAGGCGCAACCCCGAAAACTCCCGAAGCTCGAAAAGATTCCCCGCCACCGTCGACAGCAGATTCGGCAGCGAAGGCCCCATGTTCTCCAGCGGGAACGAAAGCACGACCTCCGCGCGCCGGTACCGCGGCGGGGACGGAGCGTTCTTCGGCGGCCGGCATCCCGGAAGCGAAGGACGGTCCGTCTCGTCCAGAAGCGTCAGGCGCTCCACCTTCGCCATGAACCGCGCCCGAAGCTCGTCCGTCTCCCCCGGCACGCGCACGAACGTCCCGCAGGACTGCTCGCCCGCCAGGACTTCCACGGCCTGTTCGACCGGATACGGCGTCTCGATGAGATACGTCGCCCGCACGCACTCCCCGCTCATGCAGCATCCTCCTTCAGGGGCACGTCCACGACCCGGCCGCTCCCGATCGACCGGTACGCGGCCTCCACGAGTTCCAGCGTCCTCAGGTTGTCCTCCGCCGTCGTCTCAGCGGCGCCTTCTCCCCGCAGATGCGCCAGCAGGTTGCGGTGGCAGGGCACGAGGCTGGCCTGAACGAGCGCGTAGGCCGGATCCATCCATGGATACGAGGGCGGCTCCATCCGCCGCGCCCGCACCCCTTGGGCGTCGCAGACCCGCACCCAGAAATCGGGGGCGATCTCGAGCGAGCCTTGCTCCGCCTCGACGAGGAGAAACGTCTCCGGAAAACGCTCCCGCTCCAGGCGGCTGGCGTAGCTCAGCTCCACGATCACCGTGGCGCCGGACGCCGCCTCCAGAACCGCCGTGGCCACGTCCTCGCCGCGGATCCCCGGCCGGATTCGATCCGCCCGCGCGTAGACGCGGCGGAACTCGCCGAAAAGAAACCGCGCGGCGTCGAAGAGATGCACGCCCACGTCCGCCAAAATGAAGCGCTCCTGCCCGCGCAGAAAGGGCTGGCGATCGAACACCGGGAAACTCGAACAGAAGCTCAGCCGCGCCCGGAACGGCTTGCCCAGGCGCCCCGAAGCCAGCTCCGCCTTCGCCGCCCTCATCGGCTCCTGCCAGCGCCAGTTCTCGTGCACCAGGAGCGGCACGCCCGCCCGCCGGCACGCCCACGCCATCGCGCGGGCCTCTTCCAGGGTCGGCGCCAGCGGCTTCTGACAGATCGCGGGAATCCCGCGCCGCGAGGCCTCGCCGACCGCCTCGGCGTGGCTTTCCGGAGAGCTCACCACGTCCACGAAATCCGTCCGCTCCCGGTCCAGAAGCTCCCCCGCGGAACCGTAGGCGGCGGGGACCCCGAAGCTCCGGGCCAGAGCCTCCGCCTTCGTCCGATCCCGGTCGGCCACAGCGATGCACCTCGCCCCGGCGACCTCTCCCCAGGCCGCCAGCTGGGCGCGCGCCCAGAAGCCCGCGCCGATCAGTCCGAACCGGAGCACGCGGGCGTTCTTCATTCCAGATCCACCCGCGCCCATCCCCACGGCTCCAATCGCACCGCGCGCCCGGACGCCGCCGCCCGGACCGTCACGGCGTCGCCCGTCCGGTTGAAGACCAGCAGCCGCGCCCCGCCGGAACCCCGCACCGCCCAGGCGCCTACCCGCTCCGGGGCCGACGTGCGCGCCGGAAGCGCCGACGCCCCCTCGAAGGCTCCCGCCTCGGCCAGAGCGTCCAGCACCTGCGGAACGCGGCTCTCCACCGTCACCCGCGCGGCGCCGCCCTCCCGGAGCGCGCGGAGCGATCCGATCGCCCAGGACGCTCCGAGCGGCCCGGCCTCCCGCGGGTCGGTCCGCCCCCGCGGAGCGAACGCCAGGGGCGTCACCGAGACCGCGCGACCCGGGAACTTCCGGCAGGCGTCCGCGACGGCCGCCCGAAGTCCCTCCACGTTCTCGAGGATCGTCCGGGCGTCCTCCGCGTGCACCTGCGGGTGCGCGGGAAAGAACACCTCGTCCACGAGATCCGCCCGCGGCGGCCTTCGGTTGAGCGCGGCATAGAAGGACGTGGAGCCCGCCCCGAGCCGCAGCCCGCCGAGACGCCCCCGCGCGGTCCGCAGCAGTTCCTCCCAGGAAGCGCCCACCAGCACGCGCGTCCCCTCGAGGCCCGCTTCGCGCGCCAGGGCCGCGATCCGGTCGAATTCCACGTCTTCCGCCGGACTCACCGCGATCTCCAGCGCCGCGCCGCACGCCCGCGCCTCGCGCACCGCCTCCCGGAAACGCGGCGCCTCCGCGGACCCGAGCTCCACCCGCAGGTGGGCCGGCCGGATCCGCGCGTCCCGGGGAAAGCCCGCCGGAAGGCCCACGGCCGGAAGCGGACCGGCCGCCGCCCGGTCCACCTCCACCCGCACCTCTTCCGACGGATCGCCCGCCGGCGGAACGCCGTCCAGGCGCAACGCCAGCTCGTGCCGGATCCGCGCTCCTTCCGGAAAAACCCGGGGAATGGGCTCCTCCAGGGGCGTCGAGTAAATCTTGTAGGAGTCGTCCGTCCAGTTGCGCTGATCCTCCATCTCGAAGACGTCGCCTTCGACCCGGGCCTCCGCCGACACCCCCGGAGCGGGCTCCCAGCGGATCGCGCGGATGCGCCGGAACGGCTGATGGGGAGCGATCGACTCCGGGAAGCTTCCGGAAACGGCCGTTCCGTCGTCGCGCACGACGACGCAGGGACGCCCGGCCAGCGCCGCCGGGTGGAGCACGCACATCCCGGTCCGGTTCGTGAGAAACTCCCGCTCCGCCTTTCCCTCGACCCGCCAGGACAGCGATCCGGAGGCCTCTCCGCGAATCGTGGTCTCCCACGAGAGGTCGATGTCGCCGGCCCGGGTGCGTCCGCGGAACCGCACCGAAAAGGACGCCGCCTCCGTCCGGACCTCGACCGCCCCGGCCGCCGGCAGGTGGGTTCCCCACTGCGGGTCGCGGGCGGCCGCGTAGACCCGGCGAAGGATCTCGACGCCGCCCCAGCGGACGTAGCGCAGGCCCCCATCGGACTCCAGGAGCGCCGAAAGCGCCCCCGCCCGGAGTTCGCGCGCGTCGCTCATGCTCCCTCCTCCCCGCCGAGCGCCTCTCCCGTCTCCGGCTCGAAGAACCGGGTCCGCCCGGGATCCAGATAGAGCGTGCATTCGTCGCCTTCCCGAAGCCCCGCGCGGGCGTCGAAACGGCCCACCAGCGTCTCCCGTCCCGGCGTCACGAGCGACACGTCCTTGCGATCGCCGAGCGGCTGGACGACGCCGACGCGCACCCGCAGGGTGCCGGCCGCCGGACCCGGCGGGCGTTCAGAAAGGTGCTCGGGACGGATCCCGAGCACCACCGGGCGCCCCGCCCGGCGCGCCCAGAAAGGCCCCAGATCCACGCGCACCCCTTCCGCCTCGAAGCAGGCGTGGCCGTTTTCCGCGCGGATCCGGCCGGCCAGGAAGTTCATGGGGGGCGTGCCGACGAACGACGCCACGAAGCGGTTGCGCGGGCGCTCGTAGATCTCCAGAGGGGTCCCCTCCTGCTGGACGCGCCCGTCCTTGAGCACCACGACCCGATCCGCCAGGGTCATGGCCTCCTCCTGGTCGTGGGTGACGTAGAGGGAGGTCGTGCCGAGCTCCCGGTGGATCCGCTTGAGCTCCGCGCGCACGCGCACGCGCAGTTGCGCGTCGAGGTTGCTGAGCGGCTCGTCGAAGAGAAACGCCTGGGGGCGCCGGACGATCGCCCGTCCCAGGGCCACCCGCTGGCGCTGGCCGCCCGAAAGCTCGCGGGGGCGGCGGTCGAGCAGATCCTCGATGCCGAGCATCCGCGCCGTTTCGCGGACGCGGCGGTCGATCTCCTCCCGCGGGGTGCGCCGCAGGCGCAGCCCGAAGGAGAGGTTCTCGAAGACCGTCATGTGGGGATAAAGCGCGTAGTTCTGGAAGACCATCGCCAGGTCGCGCCGGGCCGGCGGAAGGTCGTTCACCGCCCGCCCGCCGATGCGGATCGTCCCCGACGTGGCCTCGTCCAGGCCCGCCACCAGCCGCAGGAGCGTCGTCTTGCCGCACCCGGAGGGGCCCACGAGCGCCACGAACTCCCCGTCCCGCACCCGCAGGGAGACTCCGTCCACGGCCCGGACGCCCCCCGGAAAGATCCGCGTCACGCGCTCCGCTTCGATCTCCGCCACGGCTTCACCGCGAGACGAGAAACTTCCGCCCGAATTCCAGATGGCGCACGATCCGCTCGGCGGCCCGATCCGCCTGACCTCGAAGAACCGCCTCCGCGATGGCGGCGTGCTCCCGCACCGCTTCCTGGGGACGGCCGGGAAGCTGACTCATGACCCGCAGGATCACCCGGTGCAGTTTGTCGCGCAGCCGCCAGAGGGTCTGTTCGATCTCCCGGTTCCCGTGGAAGCGGCAGAGCAGAAGATGAAATTCCGCGTCCAGATGGGTGAGCCCGAGCGTGTCCCCCGCCCGCGCCGCCTCCTCCTGGCGCCGCAGATTCTCCCGCAGGAGCCGCGCCTGCTCGGCCGAAAGCCGCCCCGCCAGCCGCCGCACCACGAAGGACTCCAGAGCCTCCCGCAGGTCGAAGAGGTCCACGACTTCCTGGATCGAGGGTTCCCGGACCACGATGCCCTGCTGAGGGGAAATCGAGACGAACCCTTCGTGCGCCAGGCGGCCGAGCGCCAGCCTCACGGGGGTCGTGCTCATCCGGAGCCGGCGGGCGAGCGCGCGCTCGGAAAGGAAACCGCCCGAAGGAAGGGATCCGTTCTGAATGAGGGCCTTGATCTCCTCGTACGCGCGGTCCTGGAGCAGCTTTCGGGCCGGAAGCGCCGGAGTCATCGCTCGCGTTCTCCTTTCGCCGGACTCAGAGGCCCGCCAGGCGCAGTCCCGCCTGGCGATACCGGTCCAGAATCTCGAGCCAGTAGTTCTTCTGCCGGTCGCGTCCCCACCGTTCGGTGATCGCCTCCCAGCGGTCGGCGGCCGCGGCCAGGGCCGCCTCGGGCGAGGCGGTGTGTCCGGTGAGATAACCGTGGATCTCCCCCTGAAGGGCGTCCAGGTATTCCCCCGCTCCCGGAAGCTGCATCTCCGGAAATCCGTTCTCGAGCACCCGCCGCGCCGTCCGGAGGAATTCCGGGGCGACCGAAAGGCGGCGGAACGCCGCCGGATCGTAGTCCGTCTTGAGGAACATGTCGCTTCCCGACTGCGCGTCGTCCATGGAAAGCACGCGCCGCTCCGGAAGAAGAAGCGTCCGGAGGACCTGAAAAGCCTCCTCCGGCCGCTTCGAAAAGCGGGACAGGCCGACGACGCGGCCGTAGAACATCGAGTTGAAGTTGCGGTAGACGCCGTCCGTTTCGTACCCCGGCCAGGGGGCGTATCCGAAGTTTTTCATCTTCTCGGGTCCGCCGCTGCGGGCGAACCAGGACCCGGGGGTCCCTCCCAGGCGCCCCAGGTCCATATACCAGAGCACCAGCGCCACGTCGTGGGCGAAGACGGTTTCCATCGTCTGGTCCCAGGAGAGCGAGAGGGACCCCGGCGGCGTGAAGGCCAGAAGCTCCCGGAGATCCCGCAGCGCGCGCGCCCCGGCCGCGTTGTTCCAGCCCGGCCGCAGGTCGCGGGTGAACCAGTTTCCCCCGGCGGAGGCCATCATGGGGGCCCACTGCTGCTCGGCGTAGTCGCGCGCCCACGTGCTCGTCTGGAAGCCGTATCCGGGCCGGCCCGTGGGACCCCAGACCCAGCCGGTGAAGAACTCCGCCGCGCGGCGGAACTCCTCCCAGGTGCGCGGAACCCGCAGCTCCTGCCCATGCTTCTCGCGGAACCGGCGCCGCGCCTCCTCGCTTTCGAAGGCGTCCTTCCGGTAATAGAGCATCGCGACGTCCCCGTCCACGGGGACGGCGATCGTGCGGCCTCCCCACCGGGTGTAGAGGATCCGATAGGTATCCACGATGTTGTCGAAAAGCGGCCCCGCGCCGAAGCGCCCGATGAGGTCGTCGAGCGGCCGCAGATAAGAAAGCGCGAGTTCGCCGTTGTAGCGCGGGTAGTACATGACGAGGTCGTACTGGCCGCCGCCCGTCCGGGCGTCCTTGAGGGCCTGCTGGTAGGACGTGGCGTCGGGCGCCTCGAGGAGCCGCAACGCGATTCCGTGGGCGCTCCGGAGGTAGTCGAGGTGATGGGTGAAAATCGGGAGGATCTGACCCGGGTGGGTCAGAACGCGCAGGGGTTCGGGGCCGGACTCCTTGCGGGAGCAGCCCAGCAGGCCCGCGGCGGCTCCCGCGGCGCTCCAGAGGAGAAACTCGCGGCGGCCGGCAGACTCACGCACGGGCGGCTCCTTTCCCCCGGCGCTCCCCGGACGCCAGGCGCACGTAGACCAGCGAGACGGCCGTCAGCGCCCCCGCCAGGAGGAGCGAAAGCACGGACGCCCGCCCGGTGTCGGCCCCGTAGCTGAAGGCGAGCTTGTAGAGGTAGATGCCCGTCAGGACCGTTTCATGGCCGGGTCCTCCCTGCGTGAGGTACCAGGGGATTTCGTAGAGCCGCGCCACGTCGATCAGCCCCAGAAGTCCCGCGGCCGCCAGAAAGGGCTTCAGATGCGGGAGCGTCACGTGCCGGAAGAGCGCCCACGGGCCGGCCCCTTCCAGGCGCGCGGCTTCCACGAGCGACGGAGGAAGGCTCTGGAGCCCGCCGAGAAGCACCACGATCGCCAGGGGAAGCGCCTGCCACACCACCGCCGTCACGATCGCCAGAAGCGCCCAGGGCATGCGGATCGTCCACTCCACCGCGGGCAGACCCACGGCCTCCAGAACGGCGTTGACGGGTCCGAAGCGGGCGTTGAAGAGCATCCACCAGGCGATTCCGGCCACCAGAGGCGCCACCGCCGCGGGGACCAGAAGGGCCGTCAGCACGAGGCCGCGCGCGCGGCTCAGGCGGTGAAGCGCGAGCGCCGCCGCCAGCCCGCCGGCCAGCTCCAGAGGCACCGCCAGCGCCGCCACGAGCGCCGTGACGGCCAGGGACCGGCGGAACTGAGGATCCCCGAGGAGCGCCGTCAGGTTGCCGGCGCCGCAGAATTCGGGAGGCACGGAGGGATCCGGCGAGTAGCGGTGCACGGCCGCCCAGAGGGCGAAAAGGAGGGGCCCGATCCCGACCGCCGCCAGCCAGACGACGGCGGGCGTCACCAGAAGCCGGCAAAATCCCGTCCGGCTCATCGCTCGCGATCCCCCCCCAGGGTCAGCCCCCGCGCCAGGTGGCGCTGGAGGACCCCCGCGAAGATGAGGGCCGGAAGGACCGAAAGAAGCGCCGCGGCGGCGATCTCCCCGTACAGCTCGGCCACCGCGCTCCTCAGGCGCGGCAGATAGACCGTCACCGTCGCCGCGCGGTCGGCCGTCAGCTGATAGGCGCAGAGGTATTCGTTCCAGGCGAAAAGGAAGGTGAAGATGCCGGTGACGGCCAGGCCGGGACGAAGCAGGGGCAGCGCCACCCGCAGGAAGGCCTGGGCGCGCGACGCCCCGTCCAGAAGCGCCGCTTCCTCCGCCTCCGCCGGCAGCGCCTCGACGAAGCCCAGCATGAGCCACACGGCCATCGGGATGTTGAAGGCGGTGTACAGAAGGATCAGCCCCGCGTGCGTGTCGAAAAGCCCGAGGTCCCGGAAGAGAACGAAAAGAGGGACGATGAGGGCCACCGGCGGGAGGAAACGCTGCGAAAGGATCCACAGCGAGAGCCTCCCGGACGCCGCGCCCGAGCGCCCCAAACCGTACGCCGCCAGGGTTCCCACCGCCGTCGCCAGGGCCGCCCCCGCCGCGGACACGAGAAGGCTCGTCCCCAGGAACGGGAGAATCGGCTCGTTCGTCTGCGACCCGAGCCAGACGTGCCGCACGGGCTCCAGCGTGAGCGCCGTGGGCGCCAGCGCCGCCGGATGCCGGAAGATCTCCTCGCGCGGCCGGAAGGCCGTCAGAACGATCCAGTAGACCGGGGCCAGCGCGAACCCCACCGCCGCCGCCAGCACCGCCGCGCGCGCCATGCTGGACAGGCTACTGAAATTTCAGTAAGATTTCAATGGATTTTTCGCCGGAGGCCTCCATGATCGCCCTGCTCCTCTGGACCGCCGCCCTCGCCCAGGACGGACCGTCCGCCGACCTCTCCCGCGGCGACCTGCGCGTGGCCCCGAACCGCCGGTTCCTCGTCCACGCGGACGGCTCGCCCTTCTTTTACCTCGGGGACACCGCGTGGGAACTCTTCCACCGCCTCACCCGCGAAGAGGCCGAACGGTACCTCGAGGACCGCCGCCGCAAACGGTTCACCGTCGTTCAGGCCGTGGCGCTCGCCGAGCTCGACGGCCTGCGCACCCCCAACCCCTACGGACACCGGCCCCTCGTCGAGAACGACCCCGCGCGGCCCGACGTCCGCGAAGGACCCGACAACGACTACTGGGATCACGTGGACGCCGTCCTCGAACGGGCCCGCGCCCGCGGCATCGTCGTCGGACTTCTCCCGACGTGGGGAGACAAGGTCACCCGCGCGTGGGGCGTCGGCCCCGTCGTCTTCAACCCCGACAACGCCCGCACGTACGGGCGGTGGCTCGGGGAACGGTACAAGGACCGGCCCAACCTCCTCTGGATCCTCGGCGGCGACCGCAACCCCGATCCGGCGCTCGAGGTCTGGCGCGCCCTGGCCCGCGGCCTGCGCGAGGGCGACGGCGGCCGCCACCTCATGACCTACCACCCCCAGGGGGGCCACACCTCCGCCGCGTGGTTCCACCACGACGACTGGCTGGACTTCAACATGCTTCAGTCCGGCCACAACTACCACGTCCCCAACGACGCCCGCATCGAGGCCGACTATCGCCGAGAACCCCCGAAACCCTGCATGGATGGGGAACCCCGCTACGAGGATCACCCCGCGGGCTTCAAGAAGGAAAACGGCTACATGGGCGCCTACGACGTCCGCCAGGCCGCCTATTGGGCGCTCTTCGCCGGGGCCCACGGCCATACCTACGGCGCCCACCCCGTCTGGCAGATGTACGCCCCGGGACGCGCGCCCGTCAGCCACGTGCGCACCGTGTGGACGGAGGCCCTGGACCTCCCCGGCGCCGGTCAGATGCGCCACGTCCGCGCGCTCCTCGAATCCCGCCCCTTCCTCAGCCGCGTGCCGGACCAGAGCCTGCTGGCCCAGGACCCCGGCCGCGGACCCGACCACGCGCGCGCCACCCGCGGCGACGGATACGCCTTCATCTACCTTCCCACCGGAAAGCCCGTCGCGGTCGCCCTCGGAAAAATCTCCGGCGCCGAGATCCGCGCCGGCTGGTTCAATCCCCGCACGGGCACCTGGCGCGCCGCCGAGACGGTTCCCAACTCCGGAACGCACACCTTCCGGCCTCCCACCTCCGGCCCCGATCAGGACTGGGTCCTCGTTCTCGACGACGCCTCGCGGAACTTCCCTCCCCCGGGACCGCCGGAGTAGAATCGCGCCCTGGATGAGACGCCTGGCGGTCCCGCTTCTGGCCGCGCTCGGAACGGCCGCGTGCGCCCCGCCGCCCGCGGAGCCGGAACGCGCCCCCCGTCCCTTCGTCCTCCACGTCGTCGACGAGGAGACCGGCCGCGGCGTCCCCTTGGTGGAGCTGCGGACCACGAACGAGATCGTCTTCCACACGGACAACGCGGGCGTGATCGCGTTCGACGAACCCGGCCTCCTCGGCGAGCGCGTCTTCTTTTACGTCGAAAGCCCGGGATACGAGTTCCCCGCCGACGGATTCGGCTATCGCGGAACCGCGATCGATACCGCTCCGGGCGGCCGCGCCGTCCTCAAGGTCCGCCGCGTCCAGATCGCCGAGCGTCTGTACCGCATCACCGGCCAGGGGCTTTACCATCATTCCGCCCGCGCCGGACTTCCCGTGCCCCTTCGCCGCCCCCAGCTCAACGCCCGCGTCATGGGCCAGGATTCCACCCTCGCCGTCGTCCACCGCGGGCGGATCCGCTGGTTCTGGGGCGATACCAACCGGCCCGGCTACCCGCTGGGTCACTTCGGCACCGCCACGGCGGTCAGCCGTCTCCCCGAGGACGGAGGGCTTCCTCCGTCCGTCGGCATCGACCTCGAGTACGCGGCGGACGAATCCGGCTTCAGCCGTCCCACCTTCGCCTCCCGCGAACCCACCCCCATCTGGATCGAGGGCGTCTTCGTCCTGCCCGATCCCGGGGGACGCGAGCGCCTCCTGGCCTGCTACAAACGCATGAAGAATCTCGAGACCTGCGTCGAACAGGGGATCGCCGTCTTCGAAGACGAAGAGGAACGCTTCCGGCCGCTCGTCTCCCTGCCTCTGGACGAGGACCGCCTCCCGACCGGTCAGCCGTTCCGCGTGCGGGAAGGCGGGACGGACTTCGTCTACTTCGCCACGCCCTATCCGACCCTCCGCGTGCGGGCGCGCTGGGAGGACGTTCTGGATCCTTCCCGTTACGAAGCCTTCACGCCCCTTCGGGAAGGGGCGCGCTACGATCCCTCCCGGCCCGACCTCGAACGGGACGCCTCCGGAAAGCCCGTCTACGCCTGGAAGCGAGGGACGTCGCCCGTCGATCGGGACCGTCAAGACGCGCTGGCGCGCGCGGGGGCGCTCCCGGCGGAAGAGGGCCGGTGGCGGACGGCGGACGCGGCCTCGGGCGAACCCCTGCGCCTCCACCGCGGCTCGGTGCGCTGGAATCCGTTCCGCGGCCGCTGGGTCATGATCGCCAACCGGATCGGCGCCCCGGGCTCGATGCTCGGGGACGTCTATTACGCGGAAGCCGCCCGGCCCGAAGGCCCCTGGTCCCGCGCGGCGCGCGTCGCCGTGCACGGGCGCCACAGCTTTTACAATCCCGTGCATCACGACTTCTTCGACGAAGCGGGAGGCCGGCGGATCTACTTCGAGGGCACGTACACGCGCACCTTCTCGGACGCGCCCGCGGCCACGCCGCGGTACGAATACAACCAGATCCTCTACCGCCTGGATCTTTCGGATCCGCGGCTCGCTCCGGCGCGGGAGGACTAAACGAGATCCGGCAGGCGGCCGGTCGAATCGCCGAAGCGCTCCTGGCGAACGCCCACGCGGTCGAGCATCTCCAGGAAAAGGTTGCACATCGGCGTGTCCTTCGGATAGCGGACATGCCGGCCCGTCTTGAGCGTTCCTCCCGCCTTCCCCGCCAGAAGGATCGGAAGCTCGTTGTGATTGTGCCGGTTGCCGTCCGAAATCGCGCACCCGTAGAGGATCATCGAGTGGTCGAGAAGCGTCCCCTCGCCCTCGCGGATGTCGGAAAGCCTCTTGAGAAGATAGGCGAACTGCTCGACGTAGAAGCGGTCGATCCTGCGGATCTTCTCGAGCTTCTCGGCGTTGCCGGCGTGGTGGGAAAGCGAATGGTGCCCCTCGCGCACCTCCATCCACGGGAAGGTCCGGTTGCTGCCCTCGTTGCCCAGCATGAACGTGGCGATCCGCGTGCTGTCGGTCTGGAAGGCCACGACGAGGAGATCCATCATCAGGCGCACGTAGTCCGGGAATTCCGCCGGCACCCCCTCGGGAGCCTCCATCTCCGGCAGCGGCCGGTCGTTCTGCCGCTCGGCCGCCTGGATCCGACGCTCGACGTCCCGCACGCTCTCGAGATATTCGTCGAGCTTGCGCCGGTCGGCCGAGCCGAGCCGCCCCGAGAGTCGGCGCGCGTCCTCGAGCACCAGGTCGAGCACGCTCCGGCGGTACATCGCCTGCCGGGCGCGCGCCCGCTGGTCGGCCACGGCCTCGGGATCGCCAAAGAGGCGCACGAAGACCTGGCGGGGGTTCACCTCCTTGGGGTTGGGCTGCGTTTCCGTTCTCCAGGAAATGGTGGAGGAATAGGCGCAGCTGTACCCGGAGTCGCAGTTTCCGGCCATGGCGCCGCGGTCGCAGCCGAGCTCCAGGGACGGCAGCCGCGTCGCCTCGCCCAGCTTCTGAGCGGCCAGCTGATCCACGGAAATCCCCGCCCGGATCTCCTTGCCGTCGGTCTTGCGGATCTGCACGCCCGTGAGGAACGTGCCGGACGACCGGGCGTGGTCGCCGGCGCCGTCGCCGTTGGCGCGCGCCTTGGCGTGGGCGAGCCCCGAAAGCACCAGAAGCCGGTCCCGGTAAGGCGCCAGCGGCTCCAGGCTCCAGGGCAGCTCGAACTTCGGGCCGACTTCCTTGGGAAACCAATGGGCGGTGTTGACGCCGTTGGGGAAGAAGACGAAGGCCATGCGCACCGGCGGCTTCGGACCCGCGCCGGACGCGGCCCACGCCCGCGCGCCGAACCCCAGGGACTCCAGGGCCGGAAGCCCCACCAGCGCCCCCATGCCCCGAAGCGCCTGACGCCGCGAGATCGCGCTACTCATCCTTCACCTCGCCCCAATGCGTCCGGCGGTGCAGGAACGGATAGCTCCGCACCACGCCCTTGACCAGGGCCGAGAAGCGGTACCCCTGCGCCGCCATGGACTTCTGAATTTCCTTTACGACCGGAGCGTCGTAATACTCTACGCCGCGCCCCAGCGCGTAGGTGAGCGTCTTCTCGATCAGGTTCCGGACGAACTCGTCCTTGCGCCGCAAGAGAATCTTCTTGAGCTCCACGGGCCCGTTGAAGGACGTCCCGTCCACGAGCGTCCCGGAAACGTCCAGCGGCAGCCGCCCCTCCGTCTCCCTCCAGCGGCCGATCGCGTCGTAGTTCTCGAACCCCAGCCCGATCGGATCCATCCGCTTGTGACAGCCGGCGCAGTTGGGGTCGGCCCGGTGAAGCTCCAGCCTTTGCCGCACCGTCAGGCGCTCCGCCCCCTCCGGCTCGTCCTTGAGCTCCCCGGCGTCCGGAAGCGGCGGCGGAGGAGGCGTCCCCAGAAGAGCCTCCAGCACCCACTTGCCCCGCTTGACCGGACTCGTCCGCGTGGGATTCGACGTCACCGTAAGCACCCCGGCCGTCATCAGAATCCCGCCCCGCCGCGGATCCTGGAGCGCCACGCGCCGCATCTCGTCCCCGCGGACGCCGGGAATCCCGTAGTGCCGCGCCAGCGCTTCGTTGACGTACGTGAAATCCGCGTCGAGAAGAGTCACGACGCTCCGATCCTCGCGCACGATTTCGTCGAAGAGAAGCTCGACCTCGCGGCGCATGGCCTCGCGGAGCTTCTCGTTGAAGGTCGGGAACCGCTTGGGATCCGGAGCGTGGATCTCGAGGCGCCGGAGCTGGAGCCACTGGAGCGCGAAGTTCTCCGAGAGCGCCCGCGCCCGCGGGTCCCGGAGCATCCGGTCCACCTGGGCGTCCAGCGTCTTCGGATCCCGCAGGCGTCCCTGCCGGGCCAGAGCGAAAAGCTCCTCGTCCGGCATCGAGCTCCACAGAAAATACGAAAGACGCGTCGCCAGCTCCCAGTCGTCCAGCGGGCGCACCCCCCGAGGCGCCCCGGCCGGGCCGTCGCGCTCCACCCGGAAGAGAAAATGCGGCGACACGAGCACCGCCAGGAGCGGCACCTTCATGGCCGCCTCGAAGGATTCCCCCTGAGCGTCCGCCAGGTCGAAAAGCGAGACAAGCCGCTCGACCTCCTCCCCCGCCACGGGCCGCCGGAACGCGCGCTCCGCCAGCGGCGCCAGCACGCGCCGGGCGGCCTCACGCTTGGACACCCCCGCCCCCGGCTGCGCCGTGAAGATCCGCTTGTGACTTTCCGGAAGCTCCGGGGGACCCTCGAGCACCGGACCCGTCAGCTCCAGCCAGTCGACGACGAGATTCCGGTCCCGTTCGGACCGCTTGGGCGCGGAGGGATTGTAGTAGTCGTTCACGAAGGCCACCGCGAGGCGTCTCTTGCCCGCCCGGAGCTCCAGCTTCTGCTCGTACACCTTCATGCGGTCGCGCGGGACGGTCACGTCGAACGTCTTGAGATCCCGATCCTCCGCCCGGACCAGCATCCGCGCCGGCTCCGGACCCGCCTGATCGCCCCCCGCCCGCACCCGCAGGACGTACCGCCCGTCCTTGGGCACGTCCACTTCCGCAGAAAGCTCGCCGTTGGCGAAAAGCACCATGTGGGCGCTGTCCGGCGCGCCGCCCGCCGTGACCGCCAGCGCCTCCGCCTCCAGCCGCCGGACCATGGGCTTGAGCTGCTCGGGCGTCACGATCGCGCGGTCCAGAATCCGCTCCGCCGCCGCGACGTACTTTTCCAGAAGCAGCGGGGGGATCGAGAGCACATCCCCGATCGTGTCGAAGCCGTATCCCACGTCGTCGGAGGGGAAATCGCGGGTCGGGTCGAACGATCCCGCCAGCTCGATCCCCAGGAGGTCGCGGATCGTGTTCCGGTACTCCGCGCGGTTGAGGCGCCGCAGGACCACGCGCCCGGGATCGGGCGGCGCGTGGGGATCGGGACGCAGGATCGCCGCCTCGATCCAGGAAGCCAGAACCTCTCGGTCCGCGGGCTTGAGCGGGCGGCCGGAATCCTCGGGCGGCATCTGGAGCGACTGGATCTGGTCGAGCACCCGCTTCCAGAGCTTGCGGGCGGAAAGGACCGACGCCTCGGTGGCGAATTTCGAAAGATCCAGGTTCGCCTTGGCCTTCTTGGGGCCGTGGCAGGAGTAGCAGTACTTGGAGAGCAGCGGCCGGACGTGCGTCTCGTAGGCGACGGGCGCGGGCCCCTTTTGGGCCGGCGCCGGCGGGGGCGCCGAACCGCGGCCGGCCCGAAGCGCGGCCCCTCCGGCCACCGCCGCCAGAAGAACCCCGCCGATCGCGGCCGCGACGAAACGCCGACGGCGACCGATCCGGAACTTCAGAGCGCGACGAATCACGTCCTCAGGAAGTCCGCCTCGAGCCGGGTTCCCGCCCGCTCCCGTTCCGCGCTTCCGACCCGATCCGGGCCCGGCCCCTCCTTCGGAAGCGTCCGACTACTTCTACACGAAATAGCGCCCGCGCGGCGCGGCGTGTCGCAAAACCGCCCTCTGCAAAGCCCGGACCGGGGCGGCAGGGAAAACAAGAGAAACTGCTACCGCAGCACGCCCAGCGCGTGGTCGACCACCCGCCGGACATACTCGTTGGAGTCCTTCGCGGCGCGCCGCAAGGCGCCGAGGGCGGGACGGGCCTTCTCCCCCATCCGATCGAGCGCCTCCGCCGCGTGCAGGCGGACCCATTCGTTGGAATCCTCGAGCGCGCGCTCAAGGACGCCCAGGGCCTCGTCCGGCGCTCCTTGCGCGGCGAGCGCATCCGCCGCCGCCACCCTCACCCACGGAGCGGGATCCTCGAGCGCCGTGCGGAGCGCCTCCCGCGCCGGCGCCGCCGCCGGCCCGAGCGCCCCCAGGCCCGTGGCCCCCCACCAGCGAATCGCGGGATCCCCGTCCGCCAGCAGGCGCGTCAGCTCCGGAATCTCCCCCACGTCCCGGCGCGACGCGCGCTCGGCGGCCTCCATCAGCCGCTCGAGGGGATAGGACGCCGGATCGCGCCGCACCGCCTCGTAAGGCGGCGTTTCCCCGAACCGCGCCCGCAGATCGGGCTCCGGGAGAAACCCCAGATCCCGGATCTCGAGCATCCAGCTCCGAAGCGCTCCCCGAAGCCGTTCCAGCGTTTCCCGGTGGGCCGGGTCTCCGGCGAGGTTGCGCACCTCCCAGGGATCCGCCTCCGTATCGTAAAGCTCCTCGGCGGGTTTGGGCTCGAAGAACGCGCGCGCGGGACCTGAAAGCTTTCCCTCGTCATGCAGCCGCCGCCAGACCTTCATGGTCGGCATTTCGTACATGTAGCTGATGTGCTGGGCATACGGCCGATGCGGCAGGTAGTTCCGGATGTACTTGAAGCGCCCGTCGCGGACCGCCCGCAGGAGGTCCGTCCGCTCGTCCATCCGGTCCCGGAAGCCGTACACGTACTCCCGCGGCGACCCGGAGGACGGTCCCAGGAAAGGACGCCCCTGGAGGGAAGCGGGCAACGGAACGCCCGCCAGGCGCAGGACGGTCGGACCGAAGTCCACGAAGCTCACCAGACGGTCGCAGGTCCCTCCCGGCGGGGCCGGTGCCCAGGAGCGGAATTTCTCCGGGAACCGAACGATAAGCGGCACCCGGAGGCTCGAATCGTAGAGCCACCGCTTCGAGCGCGGCAGGCCGGCCCCGTGATCGGAGAAGAAAAAAACGATCGTGTCCTCCGCCCGGCCGTCCTCCTCGAGTTCTTTCAGGAGGCGGCCCACCTCGCGGTCCATGAGGGTCACCATGTCCGCATACCGGGCCCAGTCGCGGCGCACTTCGGGCGAGTCCGGATGATACGGCGGCAGCGGGGCGCGCGCGGGATCGTGCCGTTCCAGGGGGGAAAACTCCGCGGTGCGCCGGCGATAGGATTCCTCGCTCTGTCGAACCTGCGACTCGTGGGTATGAGTGAGGTTAAAGACGCTGAAGAACGGACGACCCGCCGGCCGGGCGCGCCAATGCGCCTGGGCGCTCGACTCGTCCCAGGCGGCCCGGGGGACCGGAAAGTTGTAGTCGGTCTTCACGTTGTTGGTGCAGAAGTAGCCCGCGCGCCGCAGGTACTCCGGAAAGCACCGGGCCTCCGCGGGAAGCGTCCCGCGACAGCGCATGTGCTGAGTGCCCACCGAGGAGGCGTACATTCCCAGAATGAGGCTTGATCGCGCCGGCGCGCACACGCCGCTCGGGGCGAAGGCGCGCGTATAGCGCACCCCCTGGGCGGCCAGCCGGTCGAGGTTCGGCGTCACGGCGTAGGGATCCCCGTAGCATCCGAGATGGGGGCTCATGTCCTCGCAGGTGATCCAGAGGATGTTGGGGCGCGGCGGCGGAGGATCCTGCGGCGCGGGCGCGGAGGCGGCCCCCCAAAGGACCGCGGCGATCCAGAGACGCGGCATCGACGTTCTCTCCTCGGCCGTGAAGACGGCGCACCGATATGAACACGCGGGACGGCGGCCGGGTGGCGGCCGAACCTTCCTTCAGGGAAGGACGCGCGCGGACTTGATGAAGTCGAGCTCCGGGAACTCCCGGCGGAGATAGGCGTTGCCTTCCTTCTGGAGGAGATCCTGCCGCGGGCCGATCCCCTGCGGCGGCCCTTCCCCGTAGCCGGAGTAAAGCGCGTCCACGACCTCCATTCCCTCGATCACCTTCCCGAAGGGAGCGAAGCCCATGCGGTCGAGGCGCGTGTTGTCCTTGAAGTTGATGAAGATCTGGGTGGTCCGCGTGTTGGGGCCGGCGGTGGCGAAGACGACGGTCCCGCGCAGGTTGCTCTGCTGGGGCGGGTCATCCGCGATCGCCGCCTCGCGCCAGGCGGCCGAGACGGCGGGATCGCCGTGGATGCCGAACTGGGCGACGAAGCCCGGGATCACCCGGAAGAACCGCGCGTCGTCGTAGAACCCGTGCCGCACGAGGTTGTAAAAGCGGTCCGCGCCGCGGGGGGCCCAGGAACGGACGACCAGAACCGTGAACGGCCCCCGGCTGGTTTCGACGCGCACGCGGAATTCGGAGGGCGCCGGGCGGTTCATCTCCGGGTGCCGCGGGTCGCGAAGGGGCTCCGCCGAGGAGGCCGGCGCGGGCGCCGCCGGCGCGGGAGCGACCGGGGCGGCGGCCGGGGACTCCGCCCGCTCGGAGCAGGCCGCCAGCGCGGCCGCGGCGACGAGGAGCGCCCGCTTCGGGATCATAGGGCTCCCAGGATAGGACGCGGGGGCCTCCAGTTCCAGAGAATGTGCCGCGCCCCGTGACACCGCGCCCGGCGCACGTTATATAGGAAGCGCACGGAGGAGAATCCATGACGCGACGCGCCGCTCATGCCGCCGCCGGTTTCCTGGGAGTCCTCCTTTCGGCCTGCGCCGCGGCTCCCGCGCCGGGGACCGCGGAGCGGGTCCTCTTCGACGGAACCTCGCTCGGCTCGTGGAAGCCCACGGAGTTCGGAGGCGAGGGCAAGGTCCGCGTCGAGGACGGCCGGATCGTGGTGGAGGCGGGGGTGCAGCTTTCCGGCATCCACTGGACGGGCGAGCCCCTTCCCCGCACGAACTATGAGCTGTCCCTCGAGGCGATGAAGATCGAAGGAAGCGACATCTTCTGCGGCATCGCCTTCCCCGTCGGGAACGCCTCCTGCAGCTTCGTGGCGGGCGGCTGGGGCGGCAGCGTCACGGGCCTTTCCAGCGTGGACGGAATGAACGCCTCCGAAAACGAGACGGGGACGTATCGCGAGTACGAGAAAGGCCGCTGGTACCGCATCCGGCTGCGGGTGACGCCCGAGCGGATCCAGGCGTGGATCGACGAGCAGCCCGTGGTGGATCTCGCCCTGAAGGACCGCTCGATCTCGATTCACCCGGCGATGGAGATTTCGCAGCCTCTCGGGCTGGCCACCTACATGACGACCTCGGCGTTCCGGAACATCCGGTTGCGGCGGCTTTAGTTCTTGCGCTTCTCGATCTCCGCCGCCAGGCGTTCCATGTCCGCGCGGCGCCGGTCGGCGTCCTTCTTGGGATCGAGCTTCCGGAGCGCGGCCAGCTCCGCCGCCATCCGTTCCAGCCAGGCCGAATCCCTGGCTCCCGCCTCGGCGCCGGCCGCCAGCGACGCGTAGTCCTTCCCCAGCTCCGCGGCCGCCGCCGCACAGAAGGAGCGCACCCCCTCGAGGGCCTGAACGTCCGGATTGGGTTCGGCCGATCCGGGCTCCAGCCCCAGCGCCCACCGAAGGCCCGCCAGAAGATGGGCGCGGAACCGCGGGTCCTGCCACGTTCCCTCGTTGTGCCCGAGATTCGTATAGAAGAGCCGTCCCCGGCCGACCTGCCGCACCCAGACGACCGGGACGTGCCACGGGCGCTTCGTCTTGCAGCGAGCCATGTCGAGACTCGCCAGGACCCGCACCGCCTTGGGATCGTAGTGGCGGTACTGGTAAATCTCGTCCTTGATCACGAGCTCCGAGCCCCACGACTTCACCGCCGCATGCTCGGGGTCGTGCACGCGCAGGGTCACCGTCTCGCCGGCCCCCCACGGATGCCCGTCGAAGACGCCGTTGATGAGCTCGACGTAAGGCTTGTAATTGTGGAAGGTGTCCGTCGCGGAATGAATCCCCACGAACGCCTTCCCGGAGCGCAGCCAGGCGAGAAAAGCCTCGAAATTCTCGGGGCTGATCGGCAGCGCCCCCGTCGTGTAGAAAAGGACCACATCCAGCTCTTTGAGCTTCTCGGGGGTCAGGAGGGAAGCGTCCTGCGTGCATTCCACCTCGAAGAGGCCGCTCTCGCGGGCGATCTCGGTCACGGCGACTTCGGAAGGGGAAAGCGCTCCGTCCTTCCGGGTCACGGACCCGTGGCGAAACCCCTTGGACTGCGTGACGTAGAGCGCCTTGTACTTCTTTTTGCCTTCCTGGGCCGGCGCGGCCGCTCCGGAAACCGGCACGAGCGCCGCCACGATCGCCGGAAGAAGCATCGCGTGTCTCATCGAAAGCCTCCCTTCGCCGTCCGCTCTCTCTTTGGAAATAACGCTTCCCGACCCCGGCGTCGCGGAAAGATTCGCGGGCGACTTTCGACCTTCAGGCCGCCGTGAAGACGACGGCCCTTCCCTCTTCGGCCGCCCGGGCGAAGAAACGCCTCAGGTCCCGGAAGGCCTCCCAGGCGCGGCGGAGGTCTTCTTCGCCGTACGGTCCGTCGTAGTCGTCCGGATCGATCTCCTGGTAGCGCTCCCGGAACCAGTCTTCGGAGACGCCCTGAAGCGCCCGGGCGACTTCCGGCACCTGGCCCGCCTCCACGAAGGAAACGACGCGCTCGTCTCCGCTGTAGAGATGGCGCCCGCCGAGGACGGCATGGTTGAGCGGATACTCCCCCTCGTCGTAGAAGAGGGTGCCGTTCGACAGGCACCGGTGGATCGGATCCCAGACGGTCCCCAGGTCCAGGCGGGGGGCCGCTTCCGGTCGCGCTTCGAAATCCTCAAGGACCTCGCGGACCGCGTCGTCCCCTTCGGCGTCCAGCAGGCGCTGCGCCTCCGAGGGGACGATCGCGAAGTGAACTCCCCGCGCGCGGCTCATGCCTCTCGGGCTCCTCACCTGCATCATAGCCGGGCGCGCGGCGCCGGGCAACGGGGCGGAAGGCGCCCCGCGGGGCTCATTCGACCTCGTTCTCCAGGGTTCCGATCGGCGGGATGGAGATCCGGATCCGGTCCCCCGGCCGCAACGAAAACCGGTCCGGAGGCACGATGCCGGTGCCCGTCGAAAGGAAGCAGCCGGCGGGAAAGCGGTTTTCCCGGAAGAGCCACGCGACGAGGGACTCGGGGGAGCGCTTCAGCCGGGCGAGCGTCGTGGCGCCCGAAAAGACGCGCCGCCCCGCGCGGCGGATCTCCATGCGGACGGCGGTCGAGCGGGGAAGCGGCCGGGCGGCGACGAGAATCCCCGGCCCCAGGGCGCAGCATCGATCGTACACCTTGGCCTGGGGCAGATAGAGAGGATTCTCCCCCTCGATGTCGCGCGAGCTCATGTCGTTGCAGATCGTAAAGCCGATGATGCGGCCGGCGGAGTTGACGGCCAGAGCCAGCTCCGGCTCGGGCACGTTCCAGCGCGAATCGCGCCGAATGCGGACCCTGTCCCGATGCCCCACGACGCGATGCGGCGTGGCCTTGAAGAACAGCTCCGGCCGGGCGGCCTCGTACACGCGGGCGTAGAAGTCGCCGCCCCCGGCGTCGCGGGACTCCTCGATCCGCGCGTCGCGGCTGCGATAGTAGGTGACGCCGGCGGCCCAGACCTCCTGGCCGGCGATCGGGGCGGCCGGCGGGACGCGATCCGGATCCCAGCGCGAGGCGCGCCCGTCCGCCCCGCGCAGGCGGCGCCGCAGATACGCGGCCAGATCCGGCCGGTTGAAGAGCGCGTCCCAGTCGTCCTCCAGGCGAACGGCCCGCCCGTCCTCGACGGCCACGGCCGCGCCGTCCCGGCTCCGGTAGAGCATCGTCATCGAGGAAGCATTCTACCGGACGGCGGGGTATACTCCCAACGAGTTCGAGACGGAAGGGGGCGGCCATGAAAAAGCTTCTCGGGATTCTTCCGGTCGCGGCGCTGGCGGCATGCGCCTCGGGCGACCCGGTCGTCGTGCCCCGGCCTCATGCGACCGTGGCGCGCGCCGGGATTCTGGGGGGCGCCGCCCCGCCGCCGCCGGAGCGCGACGGGGTCCGCCGGGAGGACACCGGCGCCATCATGTTCGTCTGTTCCGGCAGCGACCGGCACGAGGACAAGGAAGTTTTCATCACCCGCTGCGCCGGGTGCGGGGCGGAGAACTATTTTTACCGCGACTACGCCGCGGACGCCTTCCGCTGTTACGTGTGCCTGAAGGCGGTGGAGGAATCGGGCGTGGCCTGTCCCGAATGCGGCCGCCCTCCGCGCACGTGGCGCACGCGCCCCAAGCCGAAAAGCGCGTAGAAGCGTTCCCGCCGGGGAATATTCCTTCCCTCCCGGCCGTTCGAGGGTCGGAGGTGCGCGATGATCGTTTCCCCCGGCGTGCGGGAAGCCGTGCCGTCCGCGGGACTCCTCGTCCTGCGGGTTTTCATCGGACTGTGCCTGGCCGCCCACGGAGCGCAGAAGTTCTTCCAGGTGGGTCTGTCCGGATTCAGCGGACACCTGGTGTCCCTGGGCTTTCCCGCGCCCGGGCTCATGGCGTTCCTGAGCGCGGCGACCGAGTTCGGCGGCGGTTTTCTGGTCGCCGTGGGACTTCTGACGCGGCCGGCGGCGCTGGCGCTGACGATCAACATGCTGGTCGCCGCCCTCGTCGTCCACGCGAAGGAAGGCTACTTTCTCCCCAAGGGCATGGAATACGCCCTGAATCTCGCGGCCGCCTTCGCGGCGATCGTCCTGACGGGTCCCGGCCGTTTCTCCCTGGACGCCGTCCTGGCGCGGCGGCGGGATTCCTGAGCCCCGGCCTGCGACTCCCCGGTTATACTTCCCCGGGGGGTCTGGGGCCGGAGCCATGAAACGCGGGACCGCGACGAACCGATGGAGCGCGATCGGAGGGCCGCTCCTGACGGCGTTCTCCGCGGCCGCCCTGGAACTCCTGCGGCGGTGGGTCAACCTCGAGATCCCGAACGCCGCCTCGATCATCCTCCTCGTGGTCGTCTTCGCCACGTTCGCCGGCGGCTTTCGGTCCGGCCTCGCCAGCGCCGTCCTGGCGGCTCTTTTTTTCCTTGTGTCCTTCTCCAGGCCGGGAGCGCCCTTCCGGTACGAGCCGGGAGACCTCGAGAAGATCGGCGTCCTGTGCTCCGTGATGCTGGCCATGGTGGCCCTGGTGGGGGTCCTTCACCGGCGCAGCACGGAGCAGGTGGCCCTGCGGCTGCGCGAAAGCGAGGAGCGGTTCCGCGCCTTCATGGACCACAGCCCCACCGTGGCCTGGATGAAGGACGCCGGAGGCCGCTACGTCTACGTGAACGCGCCGTTCGAGATGACCTTCAACGTCCGCCGCGACGCCCTGGCCGGCCGGTCGGACGTGCGCCCCTGGCCGGCGGAAACCGAGGCGGCGATGGCGGAAAACGACCAGGGCGTTCTGGCGACGGGCCGCCCGCGGCAGCTCTATACGTCCCTTCCGGGCCCGGACGGAAAGGTCCAGCACTGGTGGATCCTTCAGTTCCCCGTGGACGACGGTTCGGGACAGAAATTCG
The DNA here is from genome assembly GCA_035574235.1 of Planctomycetota bacterium. Taxonomy (NCBI): domain Bacteria; kingdom Pseudomonadati; phylum Planctomycetota; species Planctomycetota bacterium. The sequence goes on from DATLZA010000103.1 coordinate 26,365, forward strand.
TGGGCGGTCTGGCGCTGGACATCTCGGAGCAGAAGCGGGCGGAGGAGGCGCTGCGGGCCAGCGAGGAACGGTACGCGCTGGCGGCCCAGAGCGTCAACGACGGACTCTGGGACTGGAACCTCCAGTCGAACGAGGTCTACTATTCCTCCCGCTGGAAATCGATGCTCGGTCACGAGGACGGCGAGATCGGCACGTCGCCGGAGGAGTGGTTCCGCCGCGTTCACCCCGAGGACGCCCCTCAGGTGCGGGCCGCCCTCGAGGCGCACCTGGCGGGCCGGACCCCCGTCTTCGAGAGCGAGCACCGGATCCGCCACAAGGACCGGGGCTACCGCTGGGTGCTCAGCCGCGGCCTGGCCGTCCGCAACGGCGAAAACCGCCCCTATCGCATGGTGGGCGCGCAGACGGACACCACGCAGCGCAAGCTCGCCGAGGAGCAGCTCCTTCACGACGCGCTGCACGATTCCCTGACGGGGCTCCCGAACCGCTCGCTCTTCCTCGACCGGCTGAGCCATCGGCTGCGGCAGTCCCGCCGCAACCCCCGGCGGCCGTTCGCGGTGCTCTTCCTCGACCTCGACCGCTTCAAGCTCGTCAACGACTCCCTGGGCCACGCGGCGGGCGACGAGCTTCTCGTCCAGACGGCCCGGCGCCTGGAGGCGGCCGTGCGGCCCGGCGACACCGTGGCGCGCCTGGGGGGCGACGAGTTCGCCGTCCTCCTCGAGGACGTGCCCGACCCCAACGACGCCGTCCACGTGGCCGAGCGCATCCAGGCTTCTCTCCAGGCGCCGCTGGCGGCCGGCGGCCAGCAGATCGTCAGCACCGTCTCGATCGGGATCGCCCTCAGCGTCACCGGCTACGAGCGCGCCGAGGACATCCTGCGGGATGCGGACACCGCCATGTACCGCGCCAAGTCTCAGGGTCGCGCGCGCCACGAGGTCTTCGACAGCGCCATGCACGCCCGCGCGGTGGCGCTCCTGGAGCTCGAGACCGATCTGCGGCAGGCCCTGGAGCGCGGGGAATTCGAGGATCACTACATGCCGGTCGTGTCCCTGGAGACGGGCCGGGTGGCCGGCTTCGAGGCGCTCGTCCGGTGGCGCCATCCGCGCCGCGGGATGGTGCCGCCGGGGGAATTCATCGGCGTGGCGGAAGACGCGGGGCTCACCATCGCGATCGACCGCGCCGTGCTGCGCCGGGCGTGCCGGCAGGTCAAGGCCTGGCACGGGCGCTTCCCGGAGGCGGCCGGACGCCTGACCGTCAGCGTCAATCTCTCGGGCCGCCAGTTCCGGCAGCCCGATCTCGTCGAGACGGTCGAGCAGGCGATCTCCGAGGCGGGCCTGGACGGTCCGAGCCTGGCGGTCGAGATCACCGAGAACGTCCTCATCGAGAGCACCGATCAGGCGCTCGAGATCCTGGGCCGCCTGCGCCGCCTGGGCGTCCGGATCTACCTCGACGATTTCGGAACGGGGTACTCGTCGCTCAGCTATCTGCAGCGCTTCCCGATCGACGTGGTGAAGATCGACCGCTCCTTCGTGGCCCGCATGGGCCCGCGGGGAGAAGGGCACGAAATCGTGCGGGCGATCGTGACCCTGGCCCACAACCTGGGGCTCCGGGTCGTGGCGGAGGGGATCGAGACGCCCGACCAGCTGGCCGAGCTGCGAACCCTGCGGTGCGGCTATGGACAGGGGGCGCTTTTCAGCCTGCCGGTGCCCGCGGGACGGGCGGAGGAGATCCTGGCTCAGGATCCTCGGTGGTAAAAAAAGCGGCCCGCGCCGCGAGGGCGCGGGCCCCACCCCGGTCGCACCTGGGGTGTCTCGGACACCTTTATTAGTACCCCATTTGCCGAACCGTTGCAAGAAAAATTTTTTGCCGTCACCGCCCGTTATCGAAAAAGACAACGTGCTGCCAGGGGAGGGTCCCCACGGTCCTGCGCCACCTCAGGCCCACGGCGGCCATCTCGCGCCGGATCTGCTCCTCGGACATCTTGTGGACTTCCTTGATCGGCACGCGGGGATCCTCCTTGCGGAATTCCACCAGGACCACGCGCCCTCCGGGCCGGAGCGCCCGGCGCAGCGCCCGCATCATCTCGTACGGCCAGGCGAACTCGTGGTAAACGTCCACGAGGAGAATCAGGTGCACGGCCCCTTCCGGAAGGCGGGGATCCTGCGGCGTCCCCGGGACGACTTCCACGTTCGTCGCGCCCCGCGCGCGGGCGTTCCACCGCAGCGCTTCGAGCATTTCGGGCTGCACGTCCACCGCGTAGACCTTTCCCCGCGGCCCCACCCGCGGGGCGATCCGAAAGGTGTGATACCCCGAGCCCGCCCCGACGTCCGCCACAACGTCCCCCTCCCGAAGCTCCAGGGCCTCGAGGAGGCGGGCGGGATCCTCTTCGCGCTCGCGCTCCGGGCGCTCCAGCCACGGAATCGCGCCTGCGCCCATGACATGGGCGATCTCGCGTCCCATGTAGAACTTGCCGATCCCGTTGGGGTCGTGCAGCGCCCGATATTCGTAGAGCGGAACCGGCGGCGGGGGGAGATCCTGGGCCGCCCCGCGGCCGGCCAGGCCCGCCCCCAGAACCGTCAGAACCAGAACCGGCACCGCGCCGACCGCCCGAGTCCCGCCGCGCTTCTCCTTCATGGCTCCTCCCACGGGAGTATAGACGACCGGGCGGCCGCCGGGTACGATTCCCCCCGGTGCTCCGGCCCCGCCCGGGGCCGGGGAACGACTTTTCGCCGCTCGCCGGCGTGGGAGGGATGCGTCATGTTCATCCATACCGTTTACTTCTGGCTCCGGCCCGACACTCCTGCGGCCGCCCGCGACCAGCTCGTCCGCGACTGCCGCGAGTACCTGGGCCGCATCCCCACCGTCCGCCAGCTCTGGGCGGGGCTCCCGGCCCAGACGCCGCGCGACGTCGTGGACAACTCGTACGCCGTCGGCCTCACCGTCGTCCTCAACGACCGCTACGGCCACGACGTCTACCAGGAGCATCCGCTCCACCACGAGTTCATCCGCCGCAACAAGGCGCACTGGCAGCGCGTCCAGGTGTACGACTTCGTGGGATGAAGCCGCCCGTTCCGCCGCCGTCCGGGGTGGGTCCCCTCTGCCGCGCCTGCCGCCGTCCGGCGGATCGGAAGCGGCTGGTGGCCTTCGACCATCCCCTGGCCCCGGGCGTCTTCGAGCGCGCCCACGTCTGCCCCCACTGCCGCGCCGTCCTGGAGTTCAGCGCCTGGCGGTCCGGCCCGCCCTTGCGGCGCCGCCCGCGCTAGCCGCCTCATTTTTCCTCCCCCGCCCGGCCGTTCCCGGGCTATAGTATGCAGGGCGCGGGTGCGCCCATAGAATAAACCTTCCACCCATGGATCATTCGGACACCGCGGGAGCGGGACGGTTCCGCATCCTCCTGGCCGCCGCCGACCCCGCCCAGGCCCTCCCCCTGGCGGCGCTTCTCGAAGCCCGGCCGGAACGCTTCGCCTGCGAGATCGCCCCCCTGGCTTCCCTGGCCGACGGAACGCCGCCGGGACCCTGGGACGCGGCGCTTCTGGACCTTCGGGCCGGAGACGTCCCGCCCCCCTTGCCGCCGGATCTGCCCGCGGTGGCCCTGGCCGCCCCCGGCGCCGCCCTCCCCCCCGGCCTGCCCTCGGCCGACCGCGCCGATCTCGAGCGGATCGCCGCCCTCCTGCGGCTGGCGGCCGAGGGGGCGCGCGCCCGCGGCGCGCTCCGCGAGGAACGCGCCTTCATCGGCGCCGTCTTCGACACGATCGCCACCATGGTCCTCGTCCTGGACCCCGCCGGCCGCGTCGTGCGCTTCAACCGCGCCGCGTCCCACCTCCTGGGCTACCCGCCCGAAGAGCTTCTCGGACGCCCCTTCGACGAAACCCTCTTTTCCCCCGAGGAGCGCGAACAGGCCCGCGCCATCCTCGAACGCCCTCAGTCCGCCCCGCTTCCCGACCCCCAGGAGCATTCCTGGATCACCCGCCACGGCGCCCGCCCCCGCATCGCCTGGTCCAAAACCGACCTCCTCGACGCCCGCGGCGCCCTGCGCTACCGCGTGGTCACCGCCACCGACGTCACCGAGCGCAAGTCCCTCGAGGAACAGCTCCTCTACGACGCCTTCCACGACGCCCTGACCGGACTTCCCAACCGCGCGCTCTTCATGGACCGGCTCGGACAGTCCCTGCGCCACGCCCAGCGCCGCCGCGAACGCCTCTTCGCCGTCCTCTTTCTCGACCTCGACCGCTTCAAGCTCGTCAACGACTCCCTCGGACACGGCGCCGGCGACCGGCTCCTCGTGGAAATCGCCCGCCGCCTGGAAAAATGCATCCGCCCGGGCGACACGGCGGCCCGGCTCGGCGGAGACGAGTTCACCGTGCTTCTCGAGGACGTCCGCGACGGCGCCGACGCGGCCCAGGTCGCCGAGCGCATCCAGCGCGAGATCCGGCGTCCCCTCGTTCTCGAGGGCCAGGAGGTCTTCACCTCCGCCTCGATCGGCATCGCCCTCAGCGCCACCGGCTACGAGCGGCCCGAAGACCTCCTCCGCGACGCCGACATCGCCATGTACCGTGCCAAGGCCAAAGGCGGTTCCCGCCACGAAGCCTTCGACCCCGCCATGCACGCCCGCGCGGTGGCGCTCCTCAAGATGGAAACCGACCTGCGCCGGGCCATCGACCGCGGTGAGTTCTCCGTCCACTACCAGCCCATCGTGTCCCTGCGCGACGGCCGGATCGCCGGCTTCGAGGCCCTCGTGCGCTGGAACCACCCCCACCGGGGGCTCGTCCTTCCCATGGAATTCATCCGCATGGCCGAGGAAACCGGGCTCGTGGTCGACATCGACCGCTGGGTCCTGCGCGAGGCCTGCCGGCAGCTTCACGAATGGCACCGCCGCTATCCCCACGCGCGCCCCCTCTCGGTAAGCGTGAACCTCTCGGGCCGGCACTTCGCGCAGCCCGATCTCGCCGAGCACCTCCGCCGGACGCTCCGCGCCACCGGCCTCCAGGGCGACTGCCTGGGACTGGAGATCACCGAGGGCGTCCTCCTCGACACCACCGAGGCGTCCAACGCCACCCTCGAGGAGCTCCGCCGGGACGGCACGCGCCTGTACCTGGACGATTTCGGGACGGGATACTCGTCCCTGAGCTACCTGCACCGCTTCCCGATCGACGCGCTCAAGATCGACCGCTCGTTCCTCACGTCGCTGCGCCCCGGCGGCGAGGGAAACGAGATCGTCCGCACGATCCTCTCGCTCGCGCAGAACCTGGACATCCACGTGGTCGCCGAAGGGGTGGAAACGCCCGAGCAGCTGGCCGCGCTGAAGGCGCTCCGGTGCGAGTACGCTCAGGGGTTCGCCTTCAGCCCGCCCCTTCCCGGGGCCGAAGCCGAAGCGCTTCTCGCGGAGGGACGCCGGTTCTGAACCTTACCCCCCGGCGGTCTGGCGCCGATGCCAGTTCTCCCGGAAGAGATTGAACCCCTCCGGCTTCATCGGATGCTCGCGGATGAAGTCCTCGTTGAGGGTGACCCCGAGCCCCGGTCCTCCCGGAAGGGGGAAATAGCCGTCCTTCACTTCGGGGTACCCCGGCCCGGAGGCCGCCTGCTTCACCCAGGCGTCCACGAAATCGTTGAAGTGCTCCTGAATCTTGAAGTTCGTCGTGCAGGCGTCCAGATGCAGGCACGCCGCCGTGCTCACGGGCCCGCCCACGTTGTGCGGCGCGAACGTCACATACGAGGCGTCCGCCATCGCGGCGATCTTCTTCCCCTCCAGAAGGCCGCACGATTCGGTGATGTCCGTCTGGAGCACGTCCACCGCCCCCAGCTCCAGAAGCCGCCGCACCTCGTGGCGCGTGTGGATCCGCTCGCCGGTCGCCACCGGAATCCGGATCTTCGCCGCCGCCTTGGCCAGGGCCTCGAAGTTGTCCGGCGGCACCGGCTCCTCGACCCAGGAGGGCTTGAACGGTTCCAGCTCCCGCGCCACCGTCACCGCCGTCGCCGGACTGAACCGCCCGTGCATCTCGATCAGAATCTCGACGTCGGGCCCCACCGCGTCCCGGATCGCCTCGACCAGCGCCACCGACCGGCGCAGCTCCGCCGCTTCCAGCTCGTAGAACCCCGCGCCGAAAGGATCCACCTTGAGCGCCCGGTATCCGCGCGCCGCCACCTTCCGGGCCGCCTCGTGAAACGCCTCGGGCGTCCGATCCACGGTGTACCAGCCGTTCGCGTACGCCTTGATCCGGTCCCGCACCGCGCCCCCGAGAAGCTGATACACCGGCCGCCCGAGCGCCTTCCCCACGATGTCCCAGCAGGCGATCTCGACGAGCGCGATGCCCATTCCGGAAATGTCCTCGACCCGCGCGTAGTCCTCCACGAACATCCGGCGGACCAGGTCTTCGATCCGGAAGGGATCGCTCCCGAGAACATGGCGCCGGGCCGCCCCCTGGAGGTACCCGAGAAGCGCCTCGGTGCGGTTGACGTTGCGCCCTTCGGAAACGCCCACGAGCCCTTCGTCGGTTTCGACCTTGAGAAACGTGAGATTGCGCCAAGGGGTTCCCAGAACCAGGGGCGTCAGCCGAGTGATCTTCATGCGTCGTCCCTCGTCCACACGCCGTCCACGAGCCTCCAGAGACCCCGCTCGTTGCGGCGCCGCAGCTCCGGCGGCAGCGCCTCGTCCGGAAAATTCTGATAGCACACCGGCCGCACCCACCGGTAGATCGCAGCCGTGCCCACCGAGGTGAAGTGCGCGTCCGTGGTCGCCGGATAGGGGCCCCCGTGGTGCATCGACGGACACACCTCCACGCCCGTCGGGAACCCGTTGAAGACGAGCCGGCCGACCTTGGACTCGAGGATCGCCACGAGTCCCGCGTGGCGCCGCAGATCCTCCGGCGTCCCGTGGAACGTGGCGGTCAGGTGGCCCTCGAGCGCGCGCGCCGCCCGCTCGAACTCCTCCTCCGAGGCGCACGTCACGAGCACCGCGGCCGGACCGAAGACCTCCTCCCGCAACTCGCCGGTCCGGAGGTACGCCCCCGCGTCCGCGCGGAAGAGGGCGGCCGGGGCCTGCGTCCGGGCGGGATCGGCGGGGGCCTTCGAGCGCGCCACGCAGGCGGCCCGTCCTTCCAGGCGGCGCAGCCCCTCTTCATACGCGCGCAGGATCCCCTCGTGGAGAAGGGCGCCGGGCGTGTGTTCTTCCACAAGCCGCGCGAGGGTCGAGGCGAACCGTTCGAAATCCGCCCCCGCCGGGCCGAACACCGCTCCGGGCTTCGTGCAGAACTGCCCCTGTCCGAGGGTCATCGAGCCCTTGAGCCCCTCCGCGATCGCCTCGGCGCGCTCCCGAAGCGCCCCGGGCAGAAGAAAGACCGGATTGACGCTCCCCATCTCGGCGTAGACGGGAATCGGATCCGGGCGGCGGACCGCGGCGTCGAAAAGCTCCCGCCCGCCCCGGAGCGAACCCGTGAACCCCACGGCCCGCGCGACCGGGTGGCGGACGAGCGCGAGGTTGAGCCCGTGGTTGGCCCCGTGGAGGAGCGCGAAGACGCCCGGCGGAAGGCCGGAGGCCTCGACCGCGCGCGCGACGGCGCGCCCCACGAGTTCCGCGGTCCCCGCGTGCGCCCGGTTGGCCTTGACGACCACGGGACAGCGCGCGGCGAGCGCCGAGGCCGTGTCCCCTCCCGCGACCGAGAAGGCGAGCGGAAAATTCGTGGCGCAGAAGACGACCACGGGGCCGATCGGAACGAGCATCCGGCGGACGTCGGGCTTGGGGAGAGGCTTTCGGTCCGGCTGCGCCCGGTCGATGCGCGCGTCCACCCAGGACCCCTCCCGCACCAGCGCCGCGAACATCCCGAGCTGGTGGACCGTGCGGGTCCGCTCGGCCGCCAGGCGCTCCAGGCCGAGCGCCGTCTCCTTGGCCGCCCGCTCGAGGAGGGCCGGCCCCAGCGCCAGAATCTCCTCGCCGATCCGCTCGAGAAGGCGCGCCACGGTCTCGGGCGCCGCGGCGCGGAACGGCCCCGCCGCCTCCGCGGCCAGGGCCATCGCGCGCTCCACTTCCTCGGCCGACGCCTCGTGGAAGTCGGGCGGGAGGACCCCCGTCCCGCCCGGGGCGGACACCCGAAAGGTCCGCGTCCCGAGCGCGGAAGGCCGCCCGCCGATCCGGTTTTTCCCGTCGAGCTCCATGGGCCCCGCATCATACGCCGCCGGCCCGGCCGGTGGAAAGGTTTCGACGGCCCCCCGAAATTCTTCCGCCGCGGCGTCCGATTCCCCCTTGCATTCGCGGCCCCGGGCCGCTAAGATTTCGCCCCTTCGGACGGGATTCCATCCTTACGAACCGAACATGAACCCCGAGAAGATCCGGAACATCGGCATCATCGCGCACATCGACTCCGGCAAGACCACCGTGAGCGAGCGCATCCTCTACGTCACCGGCCGCGTCCACAAGATCGGCGAAGTCGACGAGGGGACGACGGCGCTGGACTGGATGGAGCAGGAGCGCGAGCGCGGGATCACGATCACCGCCGCGGCCACGGCCGTCGAGTGGAAAGGCCACCGCATCAACCTCATCGACACGCCCGGCCACGTGGACTTCACGGTCGAAGTCGAGCGCTCCCTGCGGGTCCTCGACGGGGCGGTGGCGCTCTTCTGCGGCGTGGGCGGCGTGGAACCGCAGTCGATGACGGTCTGGCGCCAGGCGGAAAAGTACTCGGTGCCGGTGATCGGCTTCGTCAACAAGATGGACCGGACGGGCGCCGACTTCCACGGCGTGGTGCGCAAGATCCAGGAGGAGCTCGGGGGCAACGCGGTGCCCGTGATTCTTCCGATCGGCTCGGGCGAGAATTTCCGGGGGCTGATCGACCTCGTCAAGAACGTGGAGGTCGTCTTCGAGGAGCGCCGCGGCCAGATCCACTTCGAGGAGCGCCCGATCCCCACGGGGCTCCAGGAGGAGGCCGCGCGCTGGCGCCGGAACCTCATCGAGAAAGTGTCCGAGACGGACGAGGCGCTGCTCGAAAAGTACGTGGCGGGGGTGGAACCCTCGCAGGACGAGATCCGGGCCGCGCTCCGGAAGGCCACGCTCGGGCGCACGATCCATCCGGTGCTCTGCGGATCGGCGGCCCGGAACATCGGCGTCCAGCATCTGCTCGACGCGGTGGTGGACTACCTCCCCTCCCCGAAGGTCGAGGACGGCCCCCTGGCCGCGCTGGCCTTCAAGATCTACAGCGACCGGCACGCCAAGCTCGTCTACGTGCGCGTGTATTCGGGAACGCTGGCCGCCGGCTCCTACGTCTACAACTCCGTGCGCAAGCGGCGCGAGCGGGTGGGGCGCCTGGTCGAGATGCACGCCAATCGCCCCATCGCCCGGGAGTCCCTGGGCCCCGGCGAGATCGGCGCGGTCGTGGGCCTGGACCATACCCTCACGGGCGACACCCTCTGCACCGAGGAGAAGCCGGTCGTCCTCGAGGCGATCGAATTCCCCGCCCCCGTGATTTCGGTGTCCATCGCTCCCGCCTCGATGGCCGAGCGCGACAAGCTCTCCTACGCGCTGGCGAAGCTCGCCGAAGAGGATCCGACCTTCGTCGTCACCTACGATCCCGAAACGGAAGAGACGATCATGTCGGGCATGGGCGAGCTTCACCTCGAGATCCTCGTGGACCGCCTCAAGCGCGAGTACGGCGTCAACGCCAAGGTGGGCCGCCCCCAGGTGGCCTACCGGGAAACGGCGACGACCGCGGCCGAGGTGGACCACAAGCTCGTCAAGCAGACCGGCGGCCGGGGCGATTTCGCCCGGACGGTGCTTCTCATCGAGCCGCTGCCGGCGGGGTCCGGCTTCGAGTTCGTCAACGAGGTCAAGGGCGGCAACGTCCCCAAGGAGTACGTCCCCGCCGTCGAAAAGGGCGTCATCGAGGCGATGCAGAAGGGCGTCCTGGCGAACTACCCGGTCGTGGACGTCCGGGTCACGCTCGTGGACGGCGACTACCACGAGGTGGACTCCAGCGAGCGCGCCTTCCACACGTGCGCGTCCATGGCGTTCAAGGAAGGATTCCGGAAGGCGAGCCCGACGCTTCTGGAGCCCGTCATGATGGTCAACGTCACCACGCCGGCGGACCATCTCGGGTCGGTCAACGGCGACCTGGCCGCCCGCCGCGGGCGGATCGAGGGCATGGAGCCGCGCGGCCCCAACCACGAGATCCGCGCCATGGTGCCGCTGGCGGAAATGTTCGGATACGCCACTCAGCTGCGCACGCTCTCCCGCGGAACGGCGAGCTTCACGATGACCTTCGACCACTACGAGCCGGTGCCGTACGCCAAGGTCGAGGAAATCGTCGCGGCACGGGCGAAAGCCGCCGCCGCCCGGGCGCGCTCCTGACGGCTTCCCCCTTTCCGGTAACACCCGCCTCCCGGCGGAACCTTATCGAGGGGGACGACACGTTCGATCCCCCCGCCCTCATGGATAAGGTGGAGATCCCCGGTTTCCGCGGTTCATCCGGCGGCCGAGGAGGGTCAACGCGGTGAAGAAAGCTCTTTCCCCCAAAACGCGGGCCCTGTCCGTCTCGCTGGCGTTTCACGCGCTTTCGGCCGGCGTTCTCTGGGCGCTCGCCGGGCGCCTCCCGGCGCGCCTGCCGCGCCCCGGAGAGGGCCCCGCCGGCGTCGCCACGGACCTGGCCTTCCGCGCCCCCGAGCCGGAGATCCCCCTCTTCGAACCCCGCGAGGACGCCCGCCGCCACGTCACGCCCGAGGTTGAAGATCCGTCCCTCGAGGAATTCCTCCGGCGCGATCCGGCGCCGCCCGAATCCGATCCCGTGGAAACCTCTCCCGTCCTGCGGGCCGAGGCGCCCGACCGGCCGCGCGTCCGCGCCGAAGCGTACCGCACCCGGGTCCGCGTCCCGAACGCCCCGCCCGCTCCGGCCCCCGCCCCTCCCCGGGCGCTCGAAACTCCCGCCGCCGTCCCGAAGGAGGGCGAAAATCCCCGTCCCCCTTATCCTCTCCTGGCCCGCCTCCGAGGATGGGAAGGACGCGTCCTCCTCGAAGTCCGCGTGGGCCCCGACGGCCGCCCGCTCGAGGTGCGCGTCCTCGAGTCGAGCGGACACGAAATCCTCGACCAGGCCGCGCGCGGCACCGTGGCGGCGTGGCGCTTCCATCCGGCCCGCGGAGAAAACGGACCGATCGAGAGCACCGTCCGGGTGCCGGTCCGGTTCGTTCTGACCCGATGACGCCCCCGTCTCCGGTCCTTGACCCCCTCGGGGACGGCGCCGTAGACTTCCCCCATGCCCCGATCCCGTCCTTCCCCCCGCCTCGTGCGCACGAGCTTCTCCCTCGAGCGTCCGCTCCACGAGGCCTTCGAGCGGCTCGCGCGCCAAGGCCGCTACGCCAACCGCTCGGAGTTCCTGCGCGACCTCATCCGCGACAAACTCGTGGCGCGCGAGTGGGCCACGGACGGGGTCTGCCTGGGCACGATCACGATCCTTTACGACCACAACCGCCGGGCGCTCTCCGACAAGCTCGTGAAACTCCAGCACGCCCATTTCCGCTCCATCCTGGCCGCCACCCACGTGCATCTCGACCACGACCTGTGCGCGGAGGTCATCCTGGTGCGCGCCCGCGCGCGCTCCATCCGCACGCTGGCGGCGCTTCTCGGTCGCGAAAAAGGCGTCCTGCACGCCTCGCTTTCCCTGGGCTCCATCGGCCGCGGCCTCCCGCACCCCTAGACCCGCCCGGCCGTTCGGCGGCGGTATTACGATTGTTTTTCTTTTCATACTACCCCTGGGTTGGTATAAGGAGCCCATGAGGATGAACCCGCTGATCGCCTGGCTCCTCGCCGCCTCCGCCCAGAATCCCCCCGCGCCGCCTCAGGAGCCTCCCGAGGTGATCGTCGTGGGCCGGGCCGAGAACCTCGTGGGAGACGCCGAAAGCGCCGGCGAAGGCCGCGTGGGCCAGGACGAGCTGCGCCGCCGGCCGCTCCTGCGGACGGGGGAGGTCCTCGAAACCGTGCCGGGCCTCATCGTCACCCAGCACTCCGGCAGCGGCAAGGCCAACCAGTTCTTCCTCCGGGGCTTCAACCTCGATCACGGCACGGACTTCGCCACGTGGGTGGACGGCATGCCCGTCAACATGCCCACCCACGGCCACGGCCAGGGATACACGGACCTCAACTTCCTCATCCCCGAGCTCGTCGAGCGGATCGACTACCGCAAGGGCCCCTATTTCGCCGAGGAGGGGGACTTCTCTTCGGCCGGGTCCGCCCGCGTGCGGACCTTCCGGTCCCTTCCGCGGGGGCTGGCGCGGCTGGAGCTCGGGGAATTCGGCTTCCAGCGGGCCGTCGCCGCGCACTCCGCCGCGGCCGGCCCGGGACGCCTCCTCTGGGGCCTCGAAGCACAGCACTACGACGGCCCCTGGGAGATCGACGAAAACTTCGTGAAATACAACGGTCTGGTGCGTTTCGCCTCCGGCGACGAGAAGAACGGCGCCGACGTCACCCTCATGGGCTATCAGGGGGAATGGAACTCCGCCGACCAGATCCCCAAGCGCGCCGTCGACGCCGGCACGCTCGACCGCTTCGGGGTCGTGGATCCGACCGACGGGGGGCGGAGCCGCCGCTGGAGCCTGTCGGGCGAATGGAGATCCGGAACCGACGCCGCCGCCACCCGGGCCAACGTCTACCTCATCGACTACCGCCTGCGCCTCTTCTCCAACTTCACGTACTTCATGGACGATCCGGCCAACGGCGACCAGTTCGAGCAGGTCGATCAGCGGCTCATCGCCGGAGCGGCCGTCTCCCACCGCTGGTTCGACCGCTGGTTCGGCAAGGACGTCGCGGCCGCCGTGGGACTGGAGACCCGCAACGACGCGATCGGCGAGGTGGGGCTCCACAAGACCGCGCAGCGCGTCCGGCTCTCGACCGTCCGCGACGACGAGGTGCTCCAGAACTCCGTGGGGATCTGGGCCGAGGCCGAAATCCGCTGGACCGAATGGCTGCGCTCCACCGCGGGCGCGCGCGGGGACCTCTACCGGTGGGACGTCGAAAGCTCCGTGGACGCCAATTCCGGAACCGAGACGGACGCGATCGCCGGCCCCAAGCTCGGCCTCGCCTTCGGCCCGTGGGCCGACACCGAGTTCTACGCGAACGCCGGTCTGGGCTTCCACTCGAACGACGGCCGCGGCGCCACGATCCGCGTGGACCCGACCGACGGCGTGACGCCCGTGGAACCCGTCGATCCGCTCGTCCGCAGCAAGGGCGCCGAGGCGGGCGTGCGGACCGCGTTCCTGCCGGGCCTGCAGAGCACGGTTTCGGTCTTCCTCCTCGACCTCGATTCGGAGCTTCTCTTCGTCGGCGACGCGGGGATCACGGAGCCCAGCCGCCCCAGCCGCCGCGTGGGCTTCGAGTGGGCGAACTTCTACCGGCCGCTTCCGTGGCTCACGCTGGACCTCGACTACGCCCGCACCAAGGCCCGCTTCAAGGACTCCGACCCCGCGGGGGATCACATCCCGGGAGCGGTGAAGGACGTGCTGGCCGCGGGGGTCTCGGTCGAGGGGCTCGGGGGGTTCCTCGCCGCCCTTCGGGTGCGCTACTTCGGCCCGCGGGATCTGGTCGAGGACGGCGGCGTACGCTCGGACGCCACGACCCTCGTAAGCGCGCGCCTGGGCTACGAGCGGGACAACGTCACGGTGGCCCTGGAGATCTTCAACCTCTTCAACGCCGAGGACGACGACATCGCCTACTTCTACGAGTCGCAGCTTCCGGGCGAGCCCGCCCCCGTTTCGGACGTCCACTTCCATCCCGTGGAACCGCGCGCGTTCCGGCTGGGCGTGACGGTCCGGTTCTGAAGCCTCCGTTCGAAAAGGAATACCCATTTTGGATTCGTCGGGGTATCATGATCCCCGGCATGAGACGAATCCGGCGGCGGCGGATCCGGGAGGCGCTGCGCAAGGCCCGCGAGGCCGCCGCTCCCCGGACCCCGCCTCCCGCGGGTCCCGGATCGCCCCTGCGCCCGCAGGAGGTCCTCTGCCGGTGCGGGAAGATCCTCAAGGTCACCCCGGAGGACTGCAACCAGGTCTTCGCCTGCCCGTCCTGCCTGCGGCCGATGAAGGTCCTGCGCATCGCGGCGCCCACGCCCGAGGGAGACGTCTACCGGCCGGTCTTTTTCGACGAGGCGTCGTCCGTCGAAGGCGAACTCCTGCGCGAAGAACCGTCGGCCGATCCGAACGCGGAAACCGAGGTCCCCTCGGGCGCCACCACCGTCGTGGGAACGGTTCCCTCCGCGGAACCGGACCCCCCGCCCCGGATCTATTTCGCCTGTCCGTCCTGCGGAGGACGGCTGGCCGCCTCCCGCGACCTCTACGACCGCCGGGGACGCTGCTCCCGGTGCGGCGTGCGTCTCCTGATCAGCCTGGTCTACGCCCCCTCCCGCGGGGCGTTCGAAATTCAGCTCCTGCGGCTGGGCGACGCCCCCAGCGGGAAGACCCGCAACGTCCCGGCGGTCTGAGCGCCTTCCTCTACGGCTCGTCGTACCCCTTGAGCGGCCGGATCCAGATGTTCCGGTACCGCACGGGGTCGCCGTGATCCTGAAGATGGATGGGCCCCCGCGTCGCCGGCTGGGCGGAATACTGCGCCACCTTCCGGTGCTGCGTGGGCCCCAGAAGCGCCGTCCCGTGATGAAGGACGACGCCGTTGTGGAACACGGTGATCCGGGCGGGCTCGACCTTCCCGTCCTTCACGCGCGGGGCCGCGAAAACGATGTCGTAGCTCTGCCATTCCCCGGGCTTCCGGGACGCGTTCACGAGCGGCGGG
>DATLZA010000104.1 GCA_035574235.1 Planctomycetota bacterium
GAGCGCCCCCACGAAGGCGGCGCCGAGCGCCCCGACGGCGGCCGCGGCCCAGGGCCAGCGGGAGGGCGTGCGGCGCGCCGTGAAGCGCTGCGTGGGATGCGCCTTGTGAAGGACGTGCGCCCGGGCGGCGTGCTGGCGCGCCAGGTGCGGCGCCGCGCCCTCGCGGATCTTCCGCAGATCCTCCAGGAGGTCCGCCGGGCGCGCGTAGCGCTCCGCGCGATCCTTCGCCATGAGCTTGCGCAGCACGTGCGCGAAGTCCTCGCTCAGCCGCGGCGCGTGCCGGCGCGCGTCCGGCACCGGCGCGTTCAGGTGCAGGCTCATCGTCTCGGCGGCGCTGCGGCCTTCATAGGGATGGCGCCCCGTGACGAGGTAGAAGAGCGTCGCCCCCAGCGAGTAAAGGTCCGCCCGGATGTCCACGTCCTTGTCCCCGCGGATCTGCTCCGGGGACATGAAATAGGGCGTCCCCACGGTCAGCCCCTCCTGGGTGAGCGACTGTTCGGCGCCCGCCGTGGATTTGGCCAGACCGAGATCGCAGAGCTTGACCGTCCCGTCCGGGGTGATGAGGATGTTTTCCGGCTTGATGTCCCGATGCACGAGATTGTGGCTGTGGATGTACTCGAGGACCTCGGCCATCTGGAGAGCCACCTCGAGCGCCCGCGGCTCGTCGAAGACGCCCCGCGTGGTCACGATCTCCCGGCAGCTCTTGCCGGTGACGAACTCCATGACGAAGTAGTAGAGGCCCCCCGAGGCCCCGGCATCGATCGCGGCGATCAGGTTCTTGTGGCTGAGCTGGCCGGCCGCGTGCGCTTCCTGGAAGAAACGCGCCACGTAGGTCTTGTCCCGCGTGGCGGAAGCGTGCAGGATCTTGATGGCGACCACCCGGTTGACACTCGCCTGGATCGCCTTGTAGACGGCGCCCATGCCGCCCTGGCCGATCTTGGCCAGGAGCGTGTACCCGGGAATGGGGCTCACCTGAACGCCCAGCTTCCGGAGCACCGCCTGATGCTGAGCGGCGGTGAGGAACCCCTTCTTGACCATGATCTCGCCGAGCGGCTCGTCCACGCCCATTTCGCGCATGCGGGCCTGGACCTGCATGCACTCCTGGACCTGAGCTTCCGAGACGAAGCCCAGGGCCGCCGCCGCCGCCCCGTACGAGCTTTCGCCGTGTGCGCCGTTCATGGGCCCCTCTAGACTATACGGCCGGCCGCCCCGTTCCCCTGCGGGGAACGATTCAAATGTGGAAGGGCTTCTCGATCCGCGGGGGAAATCGGTTCCCCCGCATGCCGTAAAGATAGTAGGATCTTTACGATGCGTCGCTTCCGGGCGCCCGTGTGGGCGGCGGTCCTGCTCGCCGCCGCCGGGGCCGGCCGATCCGCCGCGCAGGAGGCCGTCCCCGTCCCCGACGTCCTCTACGAAGTGGACGTCACCCGCCCGGAAAGCGGCCGGATCTCGGTCTCCATGACCCTCCGGGATCCCGGTCCCCCCGGCGAGGTGCGCGTCTCCATCCCCGCCTGGGCGCCCGGCGCGTATCGTATCGTCAAATATGCCCGCGCCGTCGCCCTCGTGACCGCGCGCGACGCTCAGGGCCGCCGCCTGGCCGTCACCCCCGTCGACGACCAGACGTGGTCCTTCCGCACCGCCGGACCCGGACCCGTCACCGTGAGCTACGAGCTGGCGGTGGAGCCCTCCCGCTTGAACCGCGACCACTGCTTCCTGGCCGGTCCGGATACGTACTTCTACATCGTGGGCCGCAAGGAGGTCTCCTGCGGCGTGCGCTTCCGCCTGCCGGCGGGCTGGAACGTGGGCACCGGGCTGCGCCGCGCCGGCGACCTCTATTGGGCCCCCGATTACGACACCTTCATCGACTGCCCCACCGAGCTCGGGCGGTTCGAACTTCTCGAATTCCGCGAGGACGGCGCCCGCTATGAACTCGTGATCCACGCCAAGGGCCCCGTCCCCGGCGCCCGTCTCGTCGCGATGTGCCGCAAGATCGTCCGGGAGCACAACCGCATGTTCGGCGGTCCCCCCTTCGACCGGTACGTCTTCCTCTATCACTTCCTCGACGGCGTGGGCGGCCGGGGCCTCGAGCACCTCAACTCCACGGACATCTTCCTGCCCTATTCGGCGGTCGTCGCCGATCCCCTGATCGCCGCCTCGGTCACCTCCCACGAATACTTCCACCTGTGGAACGTCAAGCGGATCCGGCCGCTCGAGCTGGGTCCCTTCGACTACACGGGGCCGGTCCGCTCCCGGCATCTCTGGTTCTGCGAAGGGGTCACGAGCTATTTCGGCGACCGGGCCCTGGCCCGCTGCGGGATCTGGACGGAGCCGCAGTATCTGGCGCATCTGGCCGGGGAAGTGGAAACCCTCCAGAATAATCCCGACCGCAAGGTCACCTCCGTCGAGAAGGCGTCGGAGTCGGTGTGGGACCGCAAGGACTGGCCGCGGGTGGACTACTACAACAAAGGAGAGCTTCTGGGGCTCCTGATCGACCTGCGAATCCGGACCCAAAGCGGCGGGAGGAAATCGTTCGACGACGTCCTGCGGCATCTTTACGAGACCTGGTGCGTCCGACCCGCCCGCCAGGGCAAAGGTCCGATCGGCGTGGGATATCCCGAGGACGGCATTCTCCGGGCCCTGGAAGAGGTGACGGGCGAGGCGTGGGACGATTTCTACGCCCGCTACATCCGGGGCGTCGAGGAACTGCCGTATCGGGAGGTGCTGGAGCCGGCGGGGCTGGTGCTCGATTCCCAGGTCAGCCGGTCGCCCGACCTGGGCGTGGAGCTTCGGGGAACGTCGGTCCTGAGCGTCCCCGCCGAGAGCCCCGCCGCCCGCGCGGGGCTTCAGGCGGGCGACCGCCTGGCCGCGATCAACGGCACGGCCGTCAGCCGGGCCACCCTGCGTGAGGCGCTGGCGGCGCTGCGTCCCGGCGACCCGGCCGACGTGTCCGTTCTCCGCGACGGCCGCCGGGTGGATCTGCGGGTCCCGGTCGTCCTTCGCGAGCGGACCTCCTTCCGGCTCCGCCGGGCCCCTTCGCCCACGGAGTTTCAGAAGGCGCTCCTGGAGGCCTGGTTGGGCAAGCCCGCCGACTATTGATCCGCACCGTTTTCCGGGTGAACGATGCCGACCTCCGTCGAGTTCCTGAAGGGCGACATCACGCAGGTCGCCGCGGATGCCATCGTCAACGCGGCGAACAGTCGGCTGGCCGGCGGCGGGGGGGTGGACGGAGCGATTCACCGGGCCGGCGGACCGCGAATCATGGAAGAATGCCGGAACATCGGGCACTGCCCGACCGGAAGCGCCGTGGCCACGACGGCGGGAAACCTCCCGGCCCGTTATGTCTTTCACGCCGTGGGACCCGTCTACGGGGGACGGGAAAAGGACGTCGAGCAGCTGGCGTCCTGTCACCTTCGGTGTCTGGACCTGGCGGCGGAAAAAGGCTGCCGGTCGATCGCCTTTCCGGCGATCTCGACGGGGGCCTACGGGTATCCCCTGCCGGAAGCCGCGGCGATCGCGACCGGCGCGGTCAAAGGCTGGCTCCAGCGCAACCCGGACAAGCTGGACAGGATCCTCTTCGTCCTTTTTTCGGACGACGCGTACGAGGCCTATCGCCGGGCCTGGGCGCGGCTGATGCGCTGAGACGTCATCCCGTTTTCCCGGCGCGCCATTCGTTGCGGATCTCGGACCAATCCGTCGATTCGGAGCAGTCCAGGAGCTCGTAGGCCGCTTCCAGCCGGGCCTCGAGCGCGGCTTCGGGAATGCCGAGCCGGGCGGCGGCCTCGACGTCGGAAAGGCCTTCGAGATGCCGCGCCACGATCGCTTCCCGGAAGGCGGGGCGAAGCTTCAGAACGTCGGCCAGCGTCGGCGCGCGGCGTTCCGGCCGTGGGGCCACGAGCGTCGTGAAATGGCCGGCCAGGGCGGAGCGCAGGCGCGCGTAGGCGCGCTCGCAACGGGCGTGGACGGTCACCATCGAAAGGTTCAGCCGCGCGGCCGCCTCCTTGCGCGAAAGGCCTCCCTTGTGGACAAGCTCGAGCACCTCGCGCTGCCCCGGGGGCAGCTGCTGGAGCGTGCGGGCCAGAAGGTCCCTCATCTCGCGCCGCACGAGCTCCGTCCGGGCGCCGCAGGACGTCCGCGCCAGGCTTTCCATGTCCTCCTCGGGTCGCGGGCGGCGGCGCCGGAACGACAGGTGCCGCGCGATTCCCAGAAGCCACACCGTAAGGCGCCGGGGGCGTTTGCCCTCCTTGAGCCCGTCCAGGCCGGCCAGGAGCGCGTCCTGGGCCACGTCCTCGGCGTCCGCCAGCGGCAACCCGCGCTTGACGGCGAACTCTCGGACCCGCGCGTAGTAGCGGCGGTAGAGCTCCTCGGCGGCGGCCGGGTCTCCGGACGCCCAGCGTTCGATCAGATCCTGCATGGCGGAATCCCCCTTCTTCCCAGGTTGTGCGTCCGTTCCGGCCGGAATCGACGGCGAAATGAACGCGGTCATCTCGGTTCCTGCTGCGTCGCGCAGTGGAGGGTCCCCAGGCCCCACACGAAGTCGACGCAGTGGATGCCCACGACCTCGCGGTCGGGGAAGAGTTCCGCCAGAAGCCCCAGCGCTGCGCGGTCGCGGGGATCGTTGAAGGTGGGCACGAGGACCCGACCATTGGCGATATAGAAGTTCGCGTAGCTGGCCGGGAGGCGCATTCCTTCGAAGAGGAGAGGCGCGGGCATGGGCAGGGGGATGACCTCGATCCGGCGCCCTGAGGCGTCCCGGGCGCCCTGGAGGCGTTCCCGGTTTTCCTCGAGCGGCCGGTAGTTGGGATCCTTCGGGTTGTCCTCCCGGCACAGGACCACGCGGGCCGGGCCGACGAACCGCGCCAGATCGTCCACGTGGCCGTGGGTGTCGTCGCCGGCGATCCCGCGACCCAGCCAGAGGACTTTCCGGACGCCGAGGGCCTCGGCGAAGATCCGTTCCAGGTCGTGCCGGCCCAGGCCGGGGTTGCGGCACTGGACGCGGCGCGACAGGAGGCACTCTTCCGTGGTCAGGAGCGTTCCTTCGCCGTCCGTGTCGATCGCGCCGCCCTCCATGACGACGGGGACGCCGCGGGCGGTCGCCCGGAAGGCGGGGATGCCGGCGATGCGTGCTATGGCCCGGCCCACGCGGGCGTCGCGCCGGTGGTTGGCGTATTTGGCCCAGCCGTTGAAGCGCCAGAGCACCGCGCGGCGCTCTCCGTCGGCGCGCCGGACGATCGTGGGACCGGAGTCGCGCGTCCAGGCCCGGTCGGTGGGCACGGCGTGGAACTCGACCCGGCGGAGGTTCACGCCCGCGCGGCGCAACATGCGGGCCGCGGCCGCACGGACGGTCCGACCCGGCACGAGAACGGCCACCGGTTCGCCGCGCGAGAGGTGGCGGACGATTTCGACGGTGACCCACGGAATGGGCTCGAACTTTCCGGGCCAGTCGCGTTTCTGATGGGGCCAGGCGATCCAGGTGGCCCGGTGGGGGGTCCACTCCGCGGGCATCACGAAGCCCTGCGGGCCGGGAGGTTCGTTCATGGGGCGTCGAGCAGTCTTTGGGCGATGGGCGCGTAGGCGTCCACGCGGCGGTCGCGCAGGAAGGGCCAGTGTTGCCGGACGGTTTCCTGCCGGGCGGGGTCCACTTCGGCCAGGACGATCTCCTCGCGGTCGCGGGGCGCCTCCGCGAGCACCTTGCCGAACGGATCGCAGAGGAAGGAGGAGCCCCAGAATTCCAGGCCGCCGTCCTTGGGGCCTTCGTGGCCCACGCGGTTGATCGCGGCCACGTAGACGCCGTTGGCGATGGCATGCGCGCGCTGGATGGTGCGCCACGCGTCGAGCTGCTCCTGGCCGAACCGCGCCTTTTCGCGCGGGTGCCAGCCGATGGCCGTCGGGTAGACGAGCACGAGCGCCCCCTGGAGGGCCGTCAGGCGCGCCGCCTCGGGGTACCACTGGTCCCAGCAGACGAGCGTTCCGACCCGTCCGACGCGGGTGGGGACGGCGCGGAAGCCGAGGTCGCCGGGGGTGAAGTAGAACTTCTCGTAGTAGAGCGGGTCGTCCGGGATGTGCATCTTCCGGTAGATTCCCGCCAGGGATCCGTCCGCGTCGAGGACGACGGCCGTGTTGTGATAGACGCCGGCGGCGCGGCGCTCGAAGACGGATCCCACGAGGACGACGCGGAGCTTGCGCGCCAGCGCCCCGAGGGCCCGGGTGGTGGGGCCCGGGACCGGCTCGGCGAGGGCGAAGAGGTCGTGGTCCTCGGTCTGGCAGAAGTAGAGGCTGCGGAAGAGTTCCGGCAGGCAGACGAGGGCGGCGCCCTCGCGCGCGGCGCGGCGGATCAGGCGTTCGGCGGAGGCGAGGTTCCGGGCGGGGTCGTCGGTGCAGCGCATCTGGACGAGCCCGATCGTGAACTTGCCGGCTTGGGGGGTCATGGCCGTTCGGTGGGGAGGATAGCGGAAGGGCGCGGCGGGGGCAATGAATATGGGGCGCATCGTTTATGGAGCGCGAGGCGCGCGGCCGGCGCCGAGCGGCGCGCCGCGCTTGCGCCGGAGGGGCGGTCGGCGTAGAGTAGAGCGTCGGGCGAGCCGGCGAATCAAGGAGGGCATGCCATGAGGACCCTCACCGGCGCCGCGCTCATCCTCTCCTTCGCAGGCTCTTCCGCCGCCGACGAATCGCGCCGAGCGCAGGAGCTCGCCGTGCGCAAGGCCGTGGAGGACTTCAAGGCGGCCATGCAGGAGGCCAAGGGGCTGGCGGAGAAGGTTCAGGCCCTTCGGAAGCTCGGCGACGTTCAGCCCCGCGATGCCGCGTTCGTGACGGCCATGGCCCGGTATCTGGCCCCCGGTCCCGGCGATCTCCATCACGTCCTGCCGCTGACGACGATCGAGGTGCTCGAGAAGTTCCGCGGCGTGGGGGCCGCCTCCCAGGCGCTTCTTTCGGCGCTGCCGGGATACCGGAAAAATCCGTATCTCTCCTCCCGCATCGTCGCGGCGCTCGGCCGCGTGGGCCACGAGTCGGGGCTTTCCTATTTCGAAGAAGTCATGCGGGGGAAGGATCCGGACGCGGCCGTGCAGGCGGTGTGGTCCGTGGCGTCCTTCCCGCCGGCCGCGGCCGTCGAGTGGCTCTTCCGTGAGGCCGATCGTCTCGAGAAGGCGCGCGAGAAGGGCGGCGACGACGTCAAGAAGATGTACGACAAGGTCATGCCGGAGCTCGTCAAAGCCCTGCGCAAAGCGTCGGGGGAGCCGTACACCACGCTCATGGAGATGCGCATTTGGTGGCAGAAGCGGGGCGCGGAATTCAAGGCGCGCGCGAAGGAAGCTTCCCCCGGGGCGCCGGAGGAGGGCAAGGCCTCCGCGCCCGCCCGTCCGCCCGAGGCTCTGCCGCCGGTGTTGCTCGTGGAGTTTCTCTTCCGGGAAAACGGAGGCGCTTCGACCGCCAACACCGGCTGCTCCGGCGGGCACTATCCGGCGGCGTCGCTCGTGGCGGCCAAGCCGGCCTGGAGCACCGCCGCTCCGCCCAACGGAGGCCCCGCGTCTCTGGACTGGAACGCGTCGGGCGGTCCCTTCGCGGTGGACCTCGGCTCGGGCGGGGGCGTCGAGCATCTCAAGAATCTCAAGTCCTTCACGATCGCCGGCTGGGTCAACTGCCGCAGCGAGCGGGAAGCGCCCGGGGACAGGGCGGCCCCGGCGGGGAACCGGCTGGTGACCTGGCTCAATCACGGACGCGACGGCGTCGAGCTGGTTCATCGCTCGGACGGCAGCCTCCAGCTCGGGATCAACCAATGGGCCGCCGAGTCCAAGGCCGCCAGCGGTCCCGGCCGCATCCCGGTGCTCGACGACAAGGCCAAGGACGCCAACCAGGCGCTCAACGCCAACTGGCGCTTCTTCGCCGTGACGTACGACTCCACCGCCTCCGCGGGCCACGTGAAGTTCTACTTCGGGTCCGCGAGCGCCGATGCCAAGCCGGAGGCGACGGTGGACTGCCCGCGCGGGCCGGTCGGCGCCCGGATCGGGCAGACCCTCACGGTGGGGAACGTCAATCTGCCGACCCGCTCGATGGCTCCGGACCGCTCGTTCAAGGGGCTCATCGACGAGGTGCGGATTTTCGGCAGCGTGGTGGACGGTTCGGGGGCGCTGGCGCCGGCGGAGATCATCCGTCTTCAGGACCGGCAGCGCGAGCGGGATTAGTCTCCAAAAACCTTGATCCGCGGCGCCCGCGGGGGTATTCGTGGCGGGTGAGGCCCGCCCGAAAGGAGCTCCGCCATGTGGCTCGCCGCCCTCGCGCTCTCGGCTCTTCAGGACGGCGAGGCCGGGGAATGGACCCCCGCCTCCGTCCGCGACGCGCTGGCGCCGCGCTCGTGGGTCGAAACCGTGGACGGCGTTCGATGCCTGGGCCTGGCCGGCCGCGGCGACGACGCCGTGGACGGCCGCTGGACCCGCACGGTTCCCGTGGAAGCCGGCGCCTGGTACCGCTTCTCCGTCCGTTACCGGGCGCGCAACGTCCGGCAACCCGCCCGCAGCGTTCTGGCGCGCCTCGTGTGGCTGGACGCCTCGGGCGCCCCGATGCGCCCCATGGAGTATCCCTACACGGCGCTCCATGCCGATCCGGACGGCTGGACCCCCATGGCGGGCGTCTACCGCGCCCCCGAAAAGGCCGCCCGCGCGCGCCTGGAGCTTCACCTCCGATGGGCCGCCCACGGGGAGGTTCTCTTCCGGGACGCCGCGCTCACGCCCGCCGCGCCGCCCGCCCCGCGGCGCGTCACGCTGGCCGCCGTCCACCACCGGCCCCGCAAGCCCGCCACGCCCCAGCAGAACCTCGAGCGCTTCGGGAGTCTCGTCGAAGAGGCCGCCCGCCGCAAGGCCGATATCGTGTGCCTTCCCGAGGGAATCACCGTCGTCGGCACCGGACGCACGTACGCCGACGTGGCCGAGCCCGTGCCCGGCCCCACCACCCGCTTCCTCGGCGAACGGGCGGCGCGCCTGCGCGTGTGGATCGTGGCCGGAATCTACGAGCGCGACGAGGGCCGCGTCTACAACACCGCCGTCCTCCTGGGACGCGACGGCTCGCTCGCCGGCAAGTACCGAAAGGTCTGCCTGCCCGACGAGGAAATCGAGGGAGGCATCACTCCCGGCACGGACTATCCCGTCTTCGACACCGATTTCGGCCGCATCGGCCTTTTCATCTGCTGGGACGTCCATTTCCCGGAAGTGGCGCGCGAGATGGCCGCCCGCGGCGCCGAGGTGCTCTTTCTTCCCATCTGGGGCGGCAACGAACTCCTGGCCCAGGCCCGCGCCGTCGAAAACCAGGTGTACGTCGTCGCCAGCGGCTACGACTTCCGCACCGGGATCTTCGACCCCACCGGACGCCGCGTGGCCGACGCGTCCGCCGATCCGGAGGTGATCGTCGCCGAAGCGGATCTCAACGAACGGCGCCTCTGGCCGTGGCTCGGAGAATGGCGCGCCCGCATCTGGCGGGAAGGCCCGCCCCGCCGCTGAGGCGCCTCCGCGCGGCGAAGCGGCGCCCGGCCGCCGGACGTATCTAGAGAGGAACCATGGGGTGGACGCTCGGAGGGTGCGCGCTGTGGGCCCTGTCGGCGGCCTTCTCCCTTCAGGACCCCTGCCTCCGGGACGACGGCTACCGGGGACTCTGGTACGCCAACCAGCCCTCGGGAGACGAGTACGGCTATAAGTACAGCGGCGGCTTCGCCACCTACCCCCAGCAGCATGTGCCCATCGCCTGCTACAGCCCCGAGGCTCGGAAAACCTTCTTCTGCTACGGCGGCCGGCCCCGCGATACGAACCGCCTGCTCCACATGGTCTCCTACTACGACCACGCCACGGGCCGCGTCCCCCGGCCCGCCGTGCTTCTGGACAAGAAGACCGACGACGCGCACGACAACCCCTCGCTCGCCCTGGACGCCTCCGGCCACCTGTGGATCTTCTCGAACGCCCACGGGACGTCCCGGCCTTCCTACATCCATCGGAGCGCCCGGCCGTATTCGGTGGACGCCTTCGAACGCGTCCTGGAGACGAACTTCTCCTACGGGCAGCCGTGGTACCTGCCGGGAAAAGGCTTCCTCTTCCTGCATACCCGCTACTCGCCGGGACGCCACCTCTTCTGGAGCACAAGCCCCGACGGGAAAACCTGGTCCGACCCCCTCCCGCTGGCGCGCGTCGCTTCCGGCCACTACCAGATCAGCGCCTCCGACGGCCGCCGCGTGGCCACCGCTTTCAATTACCATCCCCTTCCGGGCGGCCTCAACGCCCGCACGAACCTTTATTACCTGGAGACCCGCGACGCGGGCCGGACCTGGACGGACGCCGCCGGCCGTTCCGTGGCCCTTCCCCTGACGGAACCCCGCAACGCCGCTCTCGTGAGGGACTACCAATCCGAGAAGCTCCTCGTCTACCTCAAGGATCTGGCCTTCGACCGCCGGGGGCGCCCCGTCGTCCTCTATCTGACCAGCCGCGGATACGCCTCCGGCCCCGCCAACGACCCGCGCACCTGGCGCACCGCCCGGTGGACGGGCGAATCCTGGGAGTTCCGCGACGTGACGACGAGCGATCACAACTACGACTTCGGCTCCCTTTATCTGGAAGAAGACGGCACCTGGCGCCTGATCGCCACGACCGACCCCGCCGCCCAGCGGTACGTCACCGGAGGCGAGGTGGTCCTCTGGACGAGCGCCGATGAGGGCCGGACGTGGACCAAGGTCCGGGCGCTGACCGCGCGCAGCGCGCGCAACCACGCCTATCCGCGCCGGCCCCTCAACGCCCACCCGGAGTTCTACGCGCTCTGGGCGGACGGCGACGCCCTGCGTCCCTCGGAGTCGTTCCTGTACTTCGCCGACCGGGAGGGAGCGCGCGTGCGCCGCCTTCCGCCCCTCATGGACTCAGAAACCGCGGTCCCCGAAACCCTCTGGTAGGACACTCGCATGCTTCACGCCCTCGGAATGGCGCTCGCCGCTCTGGTGCCGCAGGACGTTCCCCGCCCCGAAGCGCTCGATGCGCGGCTCGAAGTCCGCCTCGTCGCCGCGGAACCGGACCTCGTCACCCCCACCTCGCTCGACGTGGACGCCCGCGGCCGGATCTGGGTGATCGAATCCAACACCCACTTTCCCCCCAAGAACTACAAGGGCCACCCGACCGACCGCATCCTCGTCTTCGACGATTTCGGCCCCGACGGACGCGCCCGGCGCCGTTCCACCTTCGCCGACGGCTTCCGCTACGGCATGAGCCTCATGCTCCGGCCCGACGGAGACGTCTTCTTCGCCACCCGCTGGGAAATCCTCTCCCTGCGCGACCGGGACGGCGACGGCGCGGCCGACGAGCGGCGCGTGCTCGTGCGCCTGGACACGAAGGGCGATTACCCGCACAACGGTCTCTGCGGCTTCGCCCTCGACCCCGAAGGACGCCTCATTTTCGGCCTCGGCGAGAATCTCGGGGTTCCCTACACCCTCGTCGGAAGCGACGGCAAGGAACTCACCGGCGGCGGCGAGGGGGGCAACGTCTACCGATGCCGGACGGACGGTTCGGACCTCGAACGCCTGGCCACGGGCTTCTGGAATCCGTTCCACATGACGGTGGACGCCTTCGGGCGCCTCTTCGTC
Organism: Planctomycetota bacterium; assembly: GCA_035574235.1. Lineage (NCBI taxonomy): Bacteria > Pseudomonadati > Planctomycetota > Planctomycetota bacterium. The sequence goes on from DATLZA010000104.1 coordinate 11,600, forward strand.
GTCGATAACGATCCCGACTCGCGCCCGCCGTGCCGGCTTCTCTACGTCGTGCCGGGCGCGGACTTCGGCTACCGCTTCCGGAACGGCCGGCGGGGACTGCACCCCTTCACGTCCTGGAACGGAGAGCTGCCCGGCACGCTCCCCATGGTGGCCGGCACGGGAGAGGCGCCTTCCGGCATCGTGGCCTACGAGGCGGAGGCGTTCCCGGACGACTACCGGGGCGCGCTTCTGGTGACCTCCTGGGGGGACCACGCTCTGGAGCGGTATCGTCCGGAACCCCGAGGCGCGTCCTTCTCCGCGCGGACGGAGCCCTTCGTGCGGGGGGGCGAGAATTTCCGTCCCGTGGGGATCGCCGTCGCCCCGGACGGGTCGCTCGTCGTCAGCGACTGGGTGGACAAGTCCTACACCCTCCACGGCAAGGGCCGGATCTGGCGGATCCGGTCCCGCGAGCCTCGCCCGCCGGGGCTTCCCGCCGGCGACGCCCGCGGGCGCATCCGCGCCGTCCGCGCCGCGCCCGATCCGGCGCCTTTCCTCGAAGATGCGGACGAGCGCGTCCGCGCCGAGGCGGTTCGGCGCCTGAAGGGCGCGGAAGACCGGCTGCGGGAGGCGGCGCTCCGCGATCCGTCCAAGCACGTCCGGATGCACGCCGTCCTGGGACTTCGCCGGCCGGAGTCGGCCCGCGCGGTGGCGCCGCTTCTGGCGGACGAAGATCCGTACCTCTCGGCGGCCGCCGTCGAGGCGCTCTCGAGGCTCGCCGCGCCGGACCTTCTGCGGGAACTCGCCGCAGACCGCGATCCCAAGATGCGTCTGGGCGCGCTTCTGTCGATGCGCCGGCGGGGCGGCCCCGAATTCCGGGCCCCGGATCCGAAGTTCCTGGAAGATCCCGATCCGGCCGTGCGGCGCGCGGCCGTTCAGTGGGTCGGGGAGGAGGGACTCACCGAATTGCGCGAGGCCATCGCCGCGGCCGCCGCCCGGCCGCCCGTCACGAGGGACCTCTTCGAGGCGTTCCTCGCCGCGGTCGGATTCCTGGACGCCCGCGAACGGGCCGCGGCCGATCAGGCGGGTCCGGAATTCTACCTCCTCAAGGTGCTCGACGCCCCCCGGCAGGCGCCGGAACTGCGCGCGCTCGCGCTGCGCCTCCTGCGTCCCGACCACCCCCGATTGGCGACCGATCGTCTCAAGGACTTTCTGCGCGCGGACGCTCCCATCCTGCGGCTCGAAGCGGTGCGGATTCTGGCCGGTCGCGCCGATCCGGAGTCCCAGAAGCTGCTTCGGACCGTGGCCGGGGATCCGTCCCGCTCCGAGGAGGAACGGCGGCAGGCGATCGCGGGACTGGCGGCCGCGGCCGCCCCGGGACCCGAGGCGCGCGATCTTCTTTTGTCGCTCCTCGACGATCCCCGCTTCGAGGAGGACGCCCTCGCGACGCTGGCGGCCTGGGCGTCGGATCCCCCGGTGCGGGCGGCGTTCGAACGGCTCGCGGCCCGCGGGCGTCATGCGGAGAAGATCGCGCTCGCGCTCGGTCGGGAGTTCCCGGAGCGTCCCCGAACGCTCGAGGAATGGCGCCGGGCCGCCTCCGGAAGCGGCGATCCCGCCCGCGGAGAGCGGGTCTTCTTTCATCCCAAGGGGCCGCAGTGCGCCCGCTGCCACCAGGTCAACGGCCGCGGCGGCATCGTCGGCCCGGATCTCTCGATCGTCGGAAGCGCCCTGACGCGGGAGCGCCTCCTGGACTCCATCCTCGAACCCTCCAAGGAAGTGGCCCCCATGTTCGTCCTTTGGCGCGTGCTGACCCGGGACGGAAGGGTTCTCGACGGGCGCCTTCTGCAGGAGGACCCGTCCGGGACGCTCGTTCTCATCGACGCCCAGGGCCGGACGACCTCGATCCGGGCCTCCGAGATCGAGGAGCGCCGGCCGTCGCAGCTGTCGATCATGCCCGAGAACCTTCAGGCCGCGATGACGCGGCAGGAGCTTCGGGACCTCCTGGCGTTCCTGGAGAGCCTCAAGTGAAAGCGGCGCTTTCGGCGGTTTGGGTTCTGGCGGGATGCGCGTCGGGGATCACGATCTCTTCGGATTTCGAAGGCGGAAGCCTCGGGCCCGTCGAGAGGCTTTCGGAGACTCGGTTCCGGGCGCGGGTGCCCGGCCAGGCGGACCACGAGGGCCGCAACCGGCAGGTCACCTGGTATTTTTTCCGCGTGGACGGGGCGCGCGGACGCGAAGTGTCCGTGACGCTGACGGACCTGCGCGGCGAGTACGACTACCGCCCCGGAGCGATCGGGATCGACGAGCGCACGCCGCCCTGGATGAGCACGGACGGTCGCGCCTGGACGCTCGTTCCGGGCTGGGAGGCGGACCGGGAGCGGGCGGAGGCCACGCTGAGCTTCACGGCTCCGGCGGATCGCGTGTGGGTGGCGCACCTCGAGCCGTATCCGTGGTCCCGGCTGGAGGCGTTTCTCGCGGAGATCCGCGGGCATCCCGAGCTTCGGACGGACGTCTTCGGGCGGTCGGTCGAAGGCCGGGAGCTTCATCTTCTGACGATCGGGCGGGGGCCGGCGGCGATCTGGCTCATGTGCCGCCAGCACGCGTGGGAGAGCGGAACGTCCTTTGTGGCCGAAGGGGCGGTCCGGTACCTGCTTTCCGCCGAAGCGCGCGAGGTCCGCGAGCGGGCGACGTTCCGGATCCTGCCGATGATGGATCCGGACGGGTGCGCCCGGGGCGGCGTGCGCTTCAACCGGCACGGCTTCGATCTCAACCGCAACTGGGACGTGGCCGATCCGGCGGATCCCGAATCGCGGCGGCTCATGCCGGAAATCTGCTCCGCCAAGGAAGCGATCCTCAAGGCGGGACCCTTCCGGCTTTTCCTGACGCTGCACAACCAGGAGGCGGGGGGGTGGATGAGCGGCTCCGAGCGGCATCGCGCCGTGGCGGAGCGCCTGGTGGAGGCCCTGCGGGGCCGCACGCCCCTGGACCGTTCCCCTCGGCCGCCGAGGGCCAGGCCGCCGCGCGGCCGGGCGTCGGTCGTGGATTTTCTCGAGGGCGAGCGGGGCCTTCCGGCCTTCATCCTGGAGCAGGGGGTGGCGTGGGATCCGACGCTCGGCCGCGTTCCCTCGTCGCGCGACCGCCTCGAGTTCGGGCGGGTGCTCGTGAGGGCGATGGTCGAGGCGGCGGTCGATTAGGCAGGAGGAGCCATGGGAGTCCTGGCGACGCTGGTGCTGCTGGCTCAGGCCGCCTCGGGGACGTCCGTCCTGCGGCCCGAAGAGGAGCCCCGGAAGATGCTCCGGGCGTCGCTCCTTGCGGAATGCGGGCGGTTCTTCGAGGCCCGGCGCACGGCCGTGGCGGCGCTCAAGACCCCGGAGGACGTGCGCCGCCGCCAGGAGGAGCTGCGGGCGCGGTTCGTGCAGGCGATCGGAGGGTTCCCCGAGCGGACGCCGCTCCGCGCCCGGGTCGTGGGCGAACTGCGGCGGGACGGCTACCGGGTCGAAAAGGTGATCTACGAAAGCCGTCCCGGCCACGCCGTGACGGGGGCGCTCTATCTGCCGGAGGGCCGCGGGCCGTTCCCGGGCGTGCTCGTTCCCTGCGGGCACAGCGAGAACGGCAAGGCCGCCGAAGCGTATCAGAGGGCCTGCATCCTCCTGGCGCGCCACGGATTCGTCGTGCTCTGCTACGATCCGATCGGCCAGGGGGAGCGCAAGCAGCTGCTCCCCGCCGGGGGGAAACCTCTGGGAAGCACGATCGAGCATACGCACGTGGGGGTCGGGGCGCTCCTGGTGGGCTGGAGCGCGGCGGGCTGGCGGATCTGGGACGGGATTCGGAGTCTCGACTACCTGGCTTCGCGTCCGGAAGTGGATCCGGAGCGCCTGGGCTGCACGGGAAACTCGGGAGGAGGAACGCTGACGGCGTACCTCATGGCGCTCGATGGAAGAATCGGGGCGGCCGCCCCGTCGTGCTACCTCACGAGCCTCGAGCGCCTGTTCGCGACGATCGGCCCGCAGGACGCGGAACAGAACATCCCCGGCCAGGTGGCTTTCGGCCTGGAGCACGCCGACTACGTGACCCTGCGCGCGCCGAAGCCCACGATCCTTCTCGTCGGGACGCAGGACTTTTTCGACATCGGCGGCGCGTGGACGACGTTCCGCGAGGCCAAGCGCGTCTACGGCGTCCTGGGGTACGGCGAGCGGGTGGATCTGTTCGAGTACGACGACAAGCACGGCTTCTCCAAGCCCCGTCGCGAAGCGGCGCTCCGGTGGATGCGGCGATGGCTTCAGGGGAAGGACGACGCCCCGTTCGAGCCCGATTTTCCGGTCGCCCGGGACGAGGAGCTTCAGTGCACCGCGACGGGGCAGGTGCTTCGGGATCTCGGGGGGCGGAGCGTGTTCGACTTCATCGCCGAGCGGGCGGGGGAGCTGGCGGCCCGGCGGCCGCGCCTCGAGGGGGATCGCCTGCGCGCGGAGGTCGTCCGGCGCCTCGGGGTCGGGGACCTTCCGGGGGCGGCGGCGTGGGAGCCGCGCGGCGAGGGGCGGGGCGTGTGGAGGACGGATCCGGGGATTCTCGTTCCGGCGATCGTCCGAGAGGGAGGTTCGCCGCAGGGCCCGGTGGTGCTCGTCCTGCATGGAGAGGGCAAGGAGAAGGCCGCCCTGGGGGCGGATCTTTCGGCCGGGGCGCGCCGCGTGGTGGCGGCGGATCTGCGGGGAATGGGCGAGACGGCGCCGCCCCCGCGCGGCGGCGATTGGGACCGCTTTTTCGGTCCGGAGTGGCAGGACGTCTTCCTGGCGATGCACCTCGACCGGACGCTTCTGGGCCTGCGGGTGCGGGACGTCCTGGGGATCGTGCGGGCGCTGGAGGGAGAGCGCGTGCACGTGGTGGCCGTGGGGGCGGCGGTCCCCGTGGCGCTTCACGCGGCGGCGCTGGAGCCCCGCATCGAGCGGCTCACCCTCGAGGGAGGCGTGGTTTCCTGGTCCGCGGCGGCGCGCACGCCCGTGACGGTGCGGCAGCTGGCCCACGTCGTGCCGGGGGCGCTTGAAGCGTACGACCTTCCGGATCTGGCGGCCGCGCTGGCTCCCCGGCCCCTCGTGTTGCGTTCCGTGCGCGATCCGCAGGGGAATCCGATTTCCCGGCGCGAACTGGAGGAGGCGTATGCCGCCGCCCGGGAGTCCTACGGCCGGGCCGGCGCGGCGGAGCGCCTGGGGCTCGAAGCGGGCCCGTGAGGGCTTCGCTTTTTCCGCACCGCCGGAGGCGATCCGCGGGCACCCCCCGGTAGAATGAAGGCGGATCCCGTGACGCCCCTGCAGGACCGGCCCGACGGCCTCTCCGACGCGTCCGACGACGCTTCGCTCCTGCGCGGTTTCGTGGAGCGCGGCGATCGGGCGGCGATGGGGCTTCTCTTCACCCGCCATGCCGACGCCGCGTACCGCGTGGCGCTCCGGCTGTGCCGGAATTCCGCCGACGCCGAGGACGCCGTGCAGTCCGCGTTTTGCGAGGTGCTTCGCGCCGCGGCGAAGTACCGGGGAGAATCGGCCGTGAGAGCGTGGATCCTGGGCTTCGTGGTCAACGCGTGCCGGCACAAAGCGCGCGAGGAAGGGCGCCGCGCCGTCCGCGAGACGCGCGCCGCGCGCCCGGAGGGGGTTCCCGCGGGGGCCTCCGGGCCCGAGCTGCGGGAGGTCGTCCGCCGGGCCCTCGACGACCTTCCGGAGCCGTACCGGATCCCCCTGTGGCTGCACTACGGAGAAGGGCTCACGTCGATCGAGGTGGCCGACACGCTCGGGCTTTCGGAAAACACGGTGCGGAGCCAGCTCTCCCGGGGCATGGAGCAGCTGCGGACGCTTCTGGCGCCGCACGGCGCGGCGGTGTCGGCGGCGGCGCTCGTGGCCTCCCTGGCCGCGGCGGAAGCGGCGCCTCCGTCGCTGGCCGCGTCCCTGGCCGGGATGGTTTCGGGGGCGGGGGCGGTCGCGCCCGCGGCGGCCGCCAAGGCGGGGATCCTGGCCAAGGCGGCCTCCGGCGTCATGGCTGCCGCGGTCGTGGCCGGGACGGCCGCCGCCTTCTGGTTCGGGACGCTCGAGCCGCCCGCGGAGCGTCCGCCGGATCTGGCCTGGGTCGAGGAACGCGTCCGCCTCTGGCAGCCGCGTCCGGAGGAGCGGCGTTTCGACGAGATCGGCTGGGCGCGCGATCTGCGCCAGGCCCGCCGGCGCGCGCGGGAGCTCGGGCGGCTCGTGATGGTCCTGACCGCGGCGGGGCCCGTTCAGCTCGGCCGCACCGACGGGGGCTCGATTTCCCTGCGGGGCGGTCCCCTCTCGGACCGACGCGTGATCGATTGGATCAACCGGCGCTTCGTCCCGGTGTATCTCGTGGCCGGCGAGTATGCCCGCGACGGTTCCGCCCCGGCCGAGGAGAAGGAAGAGTACCGGCGGCTTCTGGCCGCCGTCTCGGCCGCGAATCTTTCGGCGGGCGTGGAGCGGCTGTATTTCTTCGAGCCCGGTTCGGGGAAGGTCCTGGAGTCCCTCAATGTCTGCCACGTCACGTCGGAGTCGCTGGCGGCGCGGCTGGCGGAGCTGGCGCGGGAGTCCCGCGGCGGGTCCGAGGAGCCCGCGGTCGCCCCGCGGCCGCAATCGGCGCCGCCTCCGGCGGGGCCCGGGGATCTCGTGCTCCACTTCGCTTCCCGCTATCTGGACCGGGACGGAAACGTTCCGCCCCCCGGAGGGTCCTATCACGCCTTTCCGCTGGAGCATTGGGTGGTTCTCGGGCGGTCCGCGTGGGAGGCGCTTCGGCCGCCGGAAGGCGCCGCGCCCGGCGCGCGGTGGGAGCTGCCGGCCGCTTTTTCGGAGCCGGTCCTGAAGCGGCTTTATCCCTTGACGGGCAATTTCGAAGACCCCTCCGGAAACGAACTCCGCGAGGGGAAGCTCGAGGCGGAGCTTGCGGCGGCGGGGGGCGGGCGGGCCTGGATCCGGCTGGGAGGCCGGGCGCGTCTCGTGCATTCGTTCTTCCCCGGAAAGGATCCGCGCGTCGTCGAGGCGCGGGTTGCCGGCTTTGCGGAGTGGGACGTCCGCGAGGACCGCGTACGGTCGCTGCGTCTGGTGACGGACGGGGCGGCGTACGGGAAGGATCCGTTCGGCACGGCGGTTCGATCGGCGCCATGAACGAGGAGGAAAGGCCATGCGCATCGGATGGGCGATTCTGGGACTGGCGGGCGCGGCGGCGGCCCAGGATCTTTCGTGGGTGGAGCGTCGGGTCGAGGAAAGTCAGCCGACTCCGGAGGAGCGCAAGTTCGACCGGATCGGCTGGGTGACGCGGATCGGCACGGCGCTGGAGCTGGCCCGCCGGCATCAGAGGCCGGTCTTTCTCTTCACGCACGACGGGCGGATGGCGCGCGGCCGCTGCTGAGGGGGCGCCTACGCTCTGAGAGCCGGGTCGCTCTCGAACGACGAGGTCATCGCCCAGGTGAACGCTCATTTCGTGCCGGTCTACGTATCGAACGAGGACTATCGGGGACCGGCGGCGAGCGCGCCGCCGGAGGAGCGGCGGCTGTACGAGGACGTGTTCCGCGCGGCGGCGCGGAAGAAGCTCTCGTCCGGCACGGTGCATCTCTACATTCTTTCGCCGGAGGGCGAGCCCGTGGATTCGATCCACGTGGCGGAGGCGCGGCCCGAGCGGGTGATCGCGGCGCTCCGGGAGGCGGCGGCGAAGTTCGGGACGCCGGCGGGACCGCCGGTCGTGGAGCCCCGCCGGCAGGCGGCTCCTCCGCCGTCCGGGCCGGGGGATCTCGTGCTTCACCTTGTGGCGCGCCGGGCGCCGGGCGCGTCGGGCGGGTTCTGGGGCGAGCTTCCCTCGGAGGATTTCGTCGTCTACTCGCCGGAGGAATGGCGGCGGTTCCTCCCGCCGCCGGGAGCGAGGCCGGGGGATTCCTGGGAGGTTCCCGCCGAGACGGCGCTTAAGCTGCTCCACCACTTTTATCCTTCGACGGAGAACAACGACGTATCCAAGAACAAGGTGGAGCGCGTCGCCGTGCGGGCCGCGTGGGTGGGTCCGGGCCGGGTGCGGCTGGACGCCGAGCTGCGGATGAAGCACCCGTTCTACCACCGGGAGGACGACGCGCGCGTGGAGGCGTCGGCGGCGGGCCTTGTGGAGTTCGACCCGTCGGGGCCCTCGATCACGCGGTTCCTGATGGCGACCGAGAAGGCCTCCTACAACGGCGGCGCGTTCGTCGTGGCGGTCCGCTCGATGCGGTAAGAGGCGTCAGCCGGTCGTCAGAAGGCGGTCGACCTGCCCTTCGTTGACCGTCGCCCGCTCGGGACGGCCCTTGTAGAAGTACGTGAGCTTCTCGTGGTCGATCCCGAGGAGGTGCAGGATCGACGCGTGAAGGTCGTGGACGTGCAGCGGCCGTTCCACGGCCCGCAGGCCCAGCTCGTCCGTGGCCCCGATCGTCCGGCCGCCCGGAAGCCCTCCTCCGGCCATCCACATCGTGAACCCGTACGGATTGTGGTCGCGGCCGTCCCCCTTTTCGGACATGGGCGTGCGGCCGAATTCGCCGCCCCACACGACGAGCGTCTCCTCCAGGAGCCCGCGGCGCTTGAGATCCGTCAGGAGCCCGGCCACGGGTTTGTCCATCGAGGCGCAGAGCGCCGCGTGGTTGCGTTCCAGGCCCGAATGGGCGTCCCATTTGCTCCCGGCCCCGTGGTAGAGCTGCACGAACCGGACGCCGCGCTCCACCAGCCGCCGCGCCAGAAGACACATCCGGCCGAAATTGGCCGTGGGCTTCTCGTCCATCCCGTAGAGCCGCCGCGTTTCCTCGGTTTCCCGCGACAGGTCCACCGCTTCGGGAGCCTCCGCCTGCATCCGGAACGCCAGCTCGAAGCTCCGGATCCGCGCCTCGAGCTCGGAGAACCCGGGCCGCGCCTGCGCGTGCGCGCGGTCGAGCTCCGCGAGGAACGCCCGCTTGGCTTCCTGACGGTCTCCGTCGAGCCCGGGGGGCGCCAGGAGGTTCGGGATGGGCTCCGGCCCCGCTTCGATCCGGGTTCCCTGGAAGACGGCGGGCATGAACCCCGCCCCCCAGTTGCGCGCTCCGTTCACCACGGGATCCGGATTGTCCTGCATCACCACGAACGCCGGAAGGTTCCGGTTCTCCGTCCCCAGCCCGTAGGTGACCCACGCCCCCAGCGACGGGCGCCCGCCGAGCACGGAACCCGTGTTCATCTGGCAGACGCCGCCCGCGTGATTGATTCCGTCGGCCACGCAGGAGCGGATCACCGTGAGATCGTCCGCACAGCGGGCCAGGTGCGGCAGCCAGTCCGAAATCCAGATCCCCCCGCGGCCGTGGCGCGCCCACGTTCGGCGCGAGGCCAGAAGCGGCGCGCCGTATTCGCCCATGGCCGTCACCACCCGGCCGAAGCTCGGCGGCAGCGGCCGCCCGGCCAGGCGGTTGAGCTCGGGCTTCGGGTCGAAAAGATCGATGTGGCTGGGGCCTCCCTCCATGAAGAGAAAAATGACGCTCCGCGCGCGCGCGGGATGGTGCGGCCGTCGGGGGGCCAGAGGATCCGTCTCCTGAGCGCGCGCCTCGCGGTCGGCCAGGAGCCACGAGGCCGCCACGGCGCCGAATCCCGCGCCGCCCCGCGCCAGGAAATCCCGCCGGGTCAGAAGCCGCTCGCGATGAGGAAGTCTAGTCCACATGGAAGAACTCCCCGCAGGTGAGAAGGACATGACAGAAATCCACCCAGGCCTCCTCGCTGCCGCCGGAAGCCGGGCGCGCGCCCCCGGCCAGGAGCGGCTGCCGTCCCGCATCGTCCGCGCGCGGACCCGGCCGCGTCTCGAACCGCCAGTGCGCCAGCACCTCTCCCCGCGCCTCTCCCTCGAGAAGCTGGCCCGGCACGAAGGGACCGCGGGACAGGCGCAGCTCGTCGATCAACCCGTCCCAGCCGTGCCCGGGCACCCCGTCCCGGCCGCCCACCACGAGCGCCGCCGCGGGACGCAGCGGCCCGGCGTTCCGCCGCCGCACCACCGCCGTCCGAAGCGGCGCGTCGGGATCGGAAAGGTCCTTGAGATGGAACGTCGCCACCGGCTCGCCCTCCGCGTTCGTCCCCAGCGCGAAGGCCGCATAGTGAAGCCGGTGAAGCTCCACCCGAAGGTCGGAGGGAATCACCTCGTAGCCCGCCGGTCCCACGATCTGCAGGACCAGGTTGCGCGGCTCATGACGGGACTTCCGGCTCGTGACGCCGAAGGACCACCCGGGACGGTCGTCCCGTCCCGCCCACTGGGAGACGATCACCCGCACGGAGGCGTCCTCGTAGAGGGAATCGAGAAGCACGACCGCTTCCACGGAGAAATCGAGCGAAGCCAGCCCGGGATCGGCGGGCAGCCGCAGCCGGTCCTCCGGATGGGCGCCCCGAATCCGCACGGAAAGGCCTCCCCGGTGGGGCGTGGGTTCCAGGACCGGCTCCCCCGGTCCGGAACGGATTCCGTTGCGGCCGGGCGCCCGCTCCAGGAACTCCCGCGCCCGGCGGCGTTCTTCCGAGGTCGGCGCGCGTCCGAAGGCCCACCGGTAGGCGGCCTCCACGCGCTCTTCGGGCGGAAGCGGCCGGAGCTTCGCCGCGAAGGCCTCGGCGCGCCGGAGCACCCAGGCGCCGTTCATGAGCAGGAGCGCCTGGGGGGCCGTGGTGGTGGAAAGACGCTCGGGCACGCTCGTGAAGGAATCCGGAGCGTCGAAGGCCTGAAGGAGCGGATCCCGCGTGTTCCGGAGGACCTTGGTGTAAATCGTGCGCCGGGGGCCGGAGGCGTCCGCGGAGGGCCCGCCCGCGGCTTCGTCGAGTTCGCCCGCGACGGCCAGCAGGGCGTCCCGCACCTCTTCCGCTTCCAGACGCCGCGGCGTGGCCCGCCAGAGGAGCCGGTTCTGAGGGTCCTTCCGGCGGCCGGGTTCGGGATCGGGATGAATCGAAGAGCGCCGGTAGGCCGCCGAGGTGAGAAGCAGCCGGTGCATCGTCCGGATCGACCAGCCGCTTTCCACGAACCGGCAGGCCAGCCAGTCCAGAAGCTCCGGGTGCGAGGGCGCCTCGCCCAGGCGCCCGAAATCGCTCGAGGTGGCCACCAGGCCCCGGCGGAAAACCCGCTGCCAGAGGCGGTTCATCATCACCCGCGCCGTCAGCGGATGGTCCGGCCGGGTCAGCCACCGGGCCAGCGCGGTGCGGCGGCCCGTGGAAAGGCCGGCGATCGGAACGATCTCGGGCGCCGGAAAGCCGAGCACCGTGGGGAAGGCCGGGGCCACGGGACCCCGCGGAGGGTTTCCCGGAATGAGCGTGGGGGGCGCCTCGGGGCCCACGTCGGCGGCCGCGAAGGCCGGGGGAAGCGGTTCGGGACGCAGGCCGTCGAACTCGGCCAGGCGGCGCTTCAGCGCCGACCAGCGTTCGCGGTCGGGACCCTTGATCTTGCCGTCGATGAGCGACTGTTCGTACAGGATCTGCCGCTCGGCCAGCGCGGCGATCTGGCGTTCGTAGGGAGTGCGCGCCGCCTCGGGCTTGCGGAGGATTTCCTGGGTTTCCGGGGGGAACTTGGCCGTGGCCGCCTGAGCGGCGCGCTCGAGATACGGTCGCTCGAGGGCGGCCAGCTCGGCGCGCACCGCGGCGGTTTTCTCCTCCCAGACCGCCCGCGCGGACCGGTACGCCTCGCGTTCCCGGGGCGTCGCCAGCGGCCGGTCGTCCCTCCAGAGAAGCGGCGTGAAGAACGCCTGAAGCGCGTAATAGTCGCGCTGGAGGAGGGGATCGAACTTGTGGTCGTGGCAGCGGGCGCAGCCCATGCCCAGGCCCAGGAAGACGTCCGCCGTGACGTCGGTGACGTCGTTGAGAATGTCCGCCCACTGGCGCGGCACGTCGCGCTGGTTGTATTCGTACATGCCGAGCCGGAGGTAGCCGGTGGCGACGAGGACCGAGGGGTCGTCGGGGGCGATTTCGTCCCCGGCCAGCTGCTCGAGGATGAAGCGGTCGTAGGGTTTATCCTCGTTGAAGGCGCGCACGACGTAGTCGCGGTACCGCCAGGCGTGGGGCCGGTAGGCGTCCTGCCGGTGCCCGTCCGACTCCGCGTAGCGCACGAGGTCCAGCCAGAACCGCGCCCAGCGCTCGCCGGTGCGCGGGTGGGCCAGCATCCGGTCCACGAGCCGCTCGTAGGCGTCGGGCGCCGGGTCGCGGACGAAGGCTTCGACCTCCTCGGGCGCCGGCGGCAGGCCGTGCAGGTCGAAGCTCAGGCGCCGGATGAGGGTCCGGCGGTCGGCTTCCGGGGCGGGGACGAGACCTTCGGCTTCAAGCCTGGCCTGGAGGAAGCGGTCCACGGGATTCCGGCAGAGCTCCGGGGCGCGGACGTCGGGCGGGGCCGGGTCGCGCGGCGGCCGGAAGGACCAGAAGGCGCGGTCGCGCTCGGTGATCTCCTTTTCGGGGCGCGTCCGGGGCGGAGCGGCCGCGGCGCTCCACGGGGCGCCCATCCGCACCCAGCGCTCGAGGATTTCGGCTTCCCCTCGGGGCAGGCGCTCCTTGGGCGGCATCCGCAGCTCCGGATCCTTCCAGGAGACGGCCCGCACGAGAAGCGACGCCCCGGGGTCTCCGGGGACGACGGCGGGTCCCTGGTTCCCCCCTTTCAGGACGGCGTCCCGGGAATCCAGGCGCAGGCCGCCTTTGACCTTGCCCCCTCCCTCGGCGCTGTGGCACGAGAAGCAGCGCGCCGCCAGGAGCGGGCGGACTTTGGCTTCGAAGAAGCGCTCGGGCGGCTCGCCGTCGTCTCCCGGCCGGGGGCCGGCCAGGAGCGCCGCCAGAACCAGGGTTTTCGGGCCCATCATCTCTCTATTCGCACGTCCCGGCGGGTTGTGTAATAGAATCGAAAGGACGATGGACGATCGGGCTTTTCCGGAGACGCACTGGTCGCAGCTTCTGACGCTGCGGAATCCGGCGCATCCCAAGCACGCGGAGCACCTGGAGCGCCTGGTGCGCCTCTATTGGAGTCCGGCGTATCACTACCTGCGGTCGCTGCGGGGCGTTTCCGCCGGGGACGCGGAGGACCTGACCCAGCAGTTTTTCACGCTGCTTCTCTCGCGGGGTTCGCTCCGCCGTCTGGATCCGGACCGCGGGAGCTTCCGGGGGTTTCTGAAGACGGCGCTCCGGCGGTTCGCGGTGGACGCCGAGCGGCGCGAGGCGGCGCGGTCGCCGCGGGGCGGCGCGCGGCTCTTCCGCTTCGAGGAGGCCGAAGCGCTGTGGCGGCAAGGGCGGTCACGGGACGCCGCGGGCTCTCCCGAGGACGCCTTCGATCGCGAATGGGCCCGGAGCGTTCTGGAGCGCGCGGTGGAGCGTCTGAAGGAGGAGCTCCAGGGCAGGGGCAAGGCGGCGGACTTCGAGCTTTTCCGCCGGTACTGCCTGGAGCCGGAGGGCGAGGCCCTTTCCTACGAGGCGCTGGCGCGGGAGCGCAAGTGCTCGGTGGACGACGTCCGCAACGCCCTGCGGGCGGTGCGCCGGCGGGGACGGGAGATTCTCGAGGATCTGCTCCGGGATTATCTTTTCCCCGGCGAGCGCCTCGAGGACGAGATTCGATTCATTCTGTCGCGATGAACCCGGATTCCTGGGACCGCGTCCGGCGGTTTTTCTCCGAGGAGGAGGACGTTCCGGAGGGGCGCGGGCGGTACGAGATCGTCCGCGAGATCGGCCGGGGCGGGATGTCCGTGGTCTACGAGGCGCGGGACCGGCGGCTCGGGCGGCGGGTGGCGCTCAAGGTGCTCAGGGAGGTCGGGCCCGAGCGGGTGCGGAGGGAAGCCGAGGCCGCGGCGCGCCTGCGTCATCCGAACGTGGTGGCGGTCCATGAGGTGGGTCCGGACTACATCGTCATGGACCTGGTCGCCGGCCGGACGCTGGCGGAAGCGATGCCGGAGCTGGACCGGGGGGAGCGCCTGCGGATCCTGGAAGCGGTGGCGGCGGCGGTGGCGCACGCTCATGCGCACGGAGTGGTGCATCGGGACCTCAAGCCGGCGAACGTGCTTCTCGAGCCGGACGGTCGGGTCGTGCTGACGGATTTCGGCCTGGCGCGGCTGGTGGGGGGCGAAGATCTGACGCGGACGGGCGCGGTGGTCGGGACGCCGCACTACATGGCGCCGGAGCTGGTGCGGGGAGAGGGGCACCGGGCGGGGCCGGCGGCGGACGTCTGGTCGCTGGGGGTGATGCTGTATGAAGCGCTGTCCGGCCGGAGGCCTTTCGACGGCGCGACGCCGCTGGCGATTTATGAGCGGATCGTGCACGCGGATCCGGAGCCGCTTCCGGGGGATTTCGGGGCGATTGCGGCGCGGGCGCTCGAGAAGGATCCGGCGCGGCGGTATCCGGACGCCGGGGCGATGGCGGAGGACCTGCGGCGGGCGCGCGCCGGGGAGCCGATTCGGGCGCGGCGGGTGGGGCCGCTGGGGAGGCTGTGGCGGCGGGCGCGGAGGAAGCCGCGGATCGCGGCGCTGGCGGTTCTGGCGTTGGGGGCGCTGGCGGCGGCGGGCGGACTGGCCGCGG
>DATLZA010000105.1 GCA_035574235.1 Planctomycetota bacterium
CCGGGCGGCGGAGCCGCGCCGGCCTCCCCCCGCCCCGACCCGCGCGCCGCCGCCCGCGCCGCCTCCAGCTACCTCATCCACTACGGATCCTGGACCGAAAGCGACCGGCGCATCGCCGAAACCTACCCGCTCGTCATCGTCCACCCCCTCGGCGCAAATCTCACCCGCCGCCTCGTGGCCGACCTCCAGGACGGCGTCGATCCCGACGATCCCTCCGACGACGTGCGGGTCCTCGCGTACGTCTCCGTCGGAGAGGACCTTCGAACCGCCTCGGTCTCCGACACGGACCTGCGCAAGGACCCCCGCTTCGCCGGAAACCGGGCCGGCCCCCGCGTCGATCCCCGCGGCCCGCGCGCCTCGGGCGGACCCCTGGACGGCATCGATCCCCTCGGAGCCCCCTCCCCCGGCGGCGCCGGCTTCGCGTCCTTCTACCTCGACGACAACTCCCTTTCCCTCGCGGGCGCCGCCGACGGAATCCCCGATCGAAACGCCTTCTTCAACACCTGTTTCGTCAACGCCGGAGATCCCGCGTGGTTCGCCGCCCTCGACGCGATGACGCTGGACGGACCCGACGGCGTCGCCGGCCTCCGCGAAATCGCCACTTTGACCTTCGGCCGCGGCCTGGGCTGCGACGGTTTCTTCCTCGATACCTTCGACACGTGCGGCCCGAACGCCTACACGGACGCCTCAAGCCCGAACCCGTGCCGGTTCGAATGGACCGCCCCCGGCTTCCGAAGCTTCACGGCGCGCCTCCGCGCCGCCTACCCCGACAAGGTCATCCTCCAAAACCGCGGCCTCTTCTTCTTCGACCCCCGCCTCCCCCACTACCGTTTTTCCACCCGCGGCCTGATCGACCTCGTCCTCTTCGAAAGCTTCCGCCTGGATTCCACCCCCGCCGCGGACAACCCCGACCCGTACTTCTATCCCGACAATCGCTACACCCTCGCCCCCAAACTCATCGCGGAAGCCCAGCGGCCCGACGGATTCCGCGTGCTCTCCCTCGGCTACGCGGAAGGCCCCGCGGGCACGATGTCCTCCGACACCCTTCGGGGCCGCTCCACCTTGGGACTCGACTCGCTCCTCGAAGACATCCGCGTGACTCAGGAGGAAGCCGGCTTCCGGCACTACCTGACCAACGCGCCGATCACGCTCGTCAACACGTTCGTGCGCGACCATACCGACCCCGACGATCGCCGTCCCCCGGTCTGGTCGAGCACCTGGAACGCCAACGCCCACGCCTGGCCCGTCCCTCCGGGCCCCCCCGAACCCAGAATCGGCCTCCAGGAAGTCGAGCCCGGACCGGCATCGCTCACGGTGCGGTGGGACGTGGCCCTCGACAAGCACCCGGTGCGTTACAAGCTTTACTATCAGACCCGGCCGTTCGACTTCGCCGGCGATCCCGCCCTCGCCTCGGCGGCGTGGACCTTTCTCACTCCGCGCCCGGGACGAAATTACGATCGAGGCCCCGGACCGTCGGTCTACCCGTTCGAAGCGACCCTCGCCGGCCTCACCCCCGGACGGACGTATTATCTGCTCCTTCGCGCCGTGGACGAATCGCCCCGCCGCAACGAGGACGACAACACAACCGTGCGGACCGGCGTTCCCTACGGACCGCCTTAAGGCCCCCCCTCGGCCGGACGGAGCAGCCGCACGTACCGCTCGCGCTGGTCCGGCCGCAGCCGGACCATGAACGCGCGCACATAGGCGAGCGAAACCTCGCCCGCCTTCACCCGCACGTCGAGCGCCTTTTTCTGAAGCTCCGCCAGGCGCGCCGCGTCCGGCGCGTCCTTCATCATCTCCGCCCAGAAGGCGTCCAAGTCCGCCAGGTACGGCCGCCGAACCTCCAGCGCTTTCTGAATCCACTCCGCCCGCAGCGCCTCAAATTCCCGGCGCTGGTCGGCGTCGAGATCGAGGCGGTCCGCGATCACCTCCAGCCTCCCCTGCGGCGTCGCCGCGCGCCGCACCTCGTCCCGGGAACGGACGTACCCCGCGACGAAGAAGGCGTTGAAGGCGACCGAGGCCGCCAGCAGGGTCCCCAGAACGCGGCTCATCGGACCTCCTCCGGAAGACCGAACGAGGCCTCCCAGGCGGCGGCACGGACCGCCTGGCGCCCGTGCGGCGTTTCGCGACCCACGGCGAACCCGAGAGCGCAGGCGGCCGCGACGGAAGCGGCGGCGGCCGCGCGCCACATCAGCCGGACGGCCGGAGATCGCCGGAACGCGACGAGCGCCCGGAGCTCGGCCGCCGCGCCGCGGCAGGATCCGCAGCGCGCCAGATGCGCCTCCACGGCGCCGACCTCCCGCCCGTCGAGCCACGCGGCCCACGCGGTCGCGTCGGGACAGGGACCCGCCGGTTCCGCGCCCCGGGCGTCCCGGTATCTTCTCCACACTTCCCTGTCGTCCATCGGTCCCTCCTTCACTTCCCGCCTCCGAAGTGGCGGCGCAGCGCCGTCAACGCCTTGTGCTTGGCGCTTCGCACGGTCTGAACGTCCACCCCCAGAATCGACGCCGCCTCCTTGGGACTCTTTCCCTCGTCGAAGAGCATCCGCAGGACCAGCTCCTGGCGGGGACTCAGAAGGCCGGCCGGCACCTCCACGGGGTCCGCGCGGGGCGCCGGCGGCGGGGCGGGGGGATCCCCCTCCAGGGGCGAACCCGCGGCCCCGCGGCGCAGGAAATCCAGCGCCGCGCTCCGCGCCACGACGGTCAGCCACGTGGCCAGCGAAGCCCGCAGGGGATCGAACGTCCGAAGCAGCCGGTAGTCGTCCTTCACCAGGCGGACGTACACCTCCTGAACGGCCTCCTCGACGTCGGCCTCTTCGCCCGATCGGCCGTGCCGGGCGAAGGTGCGGGTGACCGCATGGCGGAGGATCGGAGCGGCGCGCCGGACGAACGCGCTCCAGGCCGCCGGATCTCCACGCGCGCACGCCGCAAGGTCGACCTCCATCAGCCCTCTTGTTATACGAAAACCCCGTCTTTTTCATCCCCGCGGGGATGTTTTCGCCGTTTCCCGCGTAGAACGGCCGGATGATTTGCCCGAGACCGAGGAGCAGACCTGCGCTCGTGGTCCTGGCGGCCCTCGCGATCCCCGCCTGTGGGGGCGGTTCGTCGTCGGGAGGAGCCCCCTCCGCTCCCCCTCCGCCGCCGGAATTTGCGGCCCTGTACCAGGAGCTCTCCCGCGATCTTTCGGCCTTCCAAAGCGTCATGGACGCCCTGTGGGATGGAAGCCTCGGGCAACCCCTCTGGGTGGGCACCCTCAACACCGCCAACGGCAACAGCGGCCTCGCCCTCCTGAATCCGAATACCTGGACCCAGACGGTCCAGTATCTGGACGCCCTGGTCGCGCTCGGGGCCGACGCCGCCAAGCTGGACATCCACTACCCTCTCCTGACGCGCGCCTTCCACGACTATCTGACGGAGCGGAACTCCGCCTACACGGCCACGGCGGACGACTTCCTCGCCTTCTTCCGGGCCGTCGCCGCCGCGGCGCGGGAACGGGGCCTCAAGGTCTTCGTCGATCACAGTTCCCTTTTCCCCAGCTACACCGCCATGGACGCGAGCGGTTATTACGCGTCGATCAAGGCGGCGGGCGCGGCCGAAGCCCGCCGCCGGTACCGGGACGAGCGGGCGGCCGAAGCCGCGCTCATCGCCACGGAGCTTGCCCCGGACCGCTTCACGCTCCTCGATGAGCCCAACACGCAGAACGCGAATTTCGGGCCCGTCGCCGGAACGCCGCTCTTCTCCCCCTCCGGCTGGCAAGACTACGTCGAGTACGCCGCGGGCGCGATCGCCGCGGCGGCGCCGGATTCGCCCGCGAAGCTGGGCGCCGGCGCCGGAACGTGGGAGCAGGAAGAATACGTGACGCGCTTCGCCTCGATCCCGGGCCTTTCCTATCTCGACTTCCATGTCTACCCGCTCCGGTCCACCACCACGGATTACATGCAGCGCCTCCTCGATTGGATCGACCTGGCCCGTTCCACCGCCCCCTCTCTCGACATCGTCCTCGGCGAAGCCTGGCTCTACAAGGCGACGGCGTCCGAATTGGGCACGATATCGGACACGGAGGTCCACGCCCGATACCCCTGGAGCTTCTGGGAGCCGCTCGACCGGCAGTACCTCGAGGTCCTTTACGCGACGGCCCACGCCAAACGGCTGGCGGCCGTCGCCCCCATGTGGACCGTGTTCTTCTTCAAAACCTTCGAGTACGGAGATCCTTCCCTGGCCGGCCTGAGCCCGGTCGAGATCCTCGCGGAGGCGATCCGACGGTCCGCCGAAAACGCCGCCGCCGGGACGCTCACGTCGACGGGAGAAAAGTTCCGCGACATCGTGAACCGCTGACGGCGCACCGAGGGGAGAGCGAACGATCATGAGAACGACCGCCCTGCTGGGCGTGCTTCTGGCGGCCTCCCCGGCCGCGGTTCAGGAGGACGAATCCGCCCTCAAAGCCCGGCACGCGGAGATCCTCCAGTTTCTGAGAACGGCGCGGGAGGAGCGGCAGCTTCGGGCCGCCGCGGAGGAGCTGCGGCGGCTGGCGGAACGCGCCTTCGAACAGGACGGCTACGCGCTGGCCGAAAGGCTCCTGGCGGACGCCGTCCGGGCGGCCCGGCCCGCGCACGACGCGGACCTCGTTTCGACCCTTCAGGAACGACTCGGCGCCGTTCGGGCCGCGGCGCGGGAGTACGAGAAGGTCCGGCGCCTCGAGCTCCGGCTCTCCTCCGAAGGGAACCTCCGGCCGGACGAATACCTCATTCTCGGAAAGTTCTACGCGCTCATCAAAGGCGACTGGTCGAAAGGCATTCCCGCCTTCTCCCGCGGCTCGGACCCCAAACTGAAGGAGGCGGCCGACGCCGACCAGGCGGGGGCGGAGGCGCCGGACGCGAAACTGACCGTCGGCGAACGCTGGTGGGAATGCGGCGAAGCTTATCGCGAACGCGCCCTTCACTGGTACCGGGACGCGTGGCCCGGCCTGAGCGGAATCGCGCGGGAAAAAGCCCGCGCCCGCTTCCGCGAGCGGTTCTTCCGCCCGGCCCGGCCGATCCCCGGACTTCCCCCCTACTGGATCGTGCCTCATCCGCCCGAAAACAGGGTGTTCCTGGAAGGACGCTGCGCGAACTCCGGCGAGCGCTCGATCCGGCTCACGCCGGGTCCGTATGCGGCGCTCTGGACCCCCGCCGTGTCCGTGAAGGGAGGGAAAAAGTACGTCCTCGGCGCCTCCACGCTTTCCGAGGGCACGAAGGCCCCGGTGACCGTCCTTCTGCTTCGCTTCGACGGAAAGGAAATCCCCTTCACGATCGACGCCCCTCCGGATCAGCCCTGGTGGACCCGGCGGGAAGTGACCTTCGAGTGCCCGGCCGGCGCAAGAAGCGCGGAAGTCTTCATCGGCTTTTCTTTCCCGGAAGGCACGATCTGGGTGGACGACGTCTCCCTGAAGGACGAAGCCGGAACCGAACTCCTGCCGAGCGGATCCTTCGAGAAGTGAGGTCCCGTCAGCGTTCGATCGGAATCTCGCCCTTGTACGTCCGGGTGGGCGACGACAGCGTCTCAAGATCGTGACCGAAGAGGCGGACGCTCCCGTCCACCACGCGCAATCCCTCGTTGAGAACGACGTTCTGAAGCCCCCGAAAGGCCGCCGATCCCGGAGAAGCCCATTCGATCCCCCGATGGAGCGTCTTTTTCGACCGGATGCGCCCCGACTCGGGATCGAGCCGGTACACCACGATCCCGCCGTCGAGCTCCGGGTGCCGTCCCGCGGCCAGCCAGAGATCCCCCTGGTGCGCGACGACCGCCGGAACCGGCCAGGAGGATTCGAGCTGGCCGTACGCCGCAATCCATCGATGCCCCGGCGCGGCCAGAAACCTCCATTGAAGCGCGCCGTCCGACGCGTTCAGGCAGTACACGGAGCCGTCGTGAGATCCGAAATAGACCCGCCCGCCCTTGACGACCGGCGCGCCGCTCACGCGGGCGTCCGCCGTGAAGGACCAGACGACCCGGTCCCCCTCCCGCGCCTCCAGACGGTGCTCGTGCACCACCGGCACGTAACGCCGCGGACCCTCGACGGCCTCCGGCCCCTCCGGATACGGCAACGCGTCGTTGTTGTGCCAGGCGTCCCGGATCGGCGAATCGGTCGTCCGCCGTTTCCGAAGGGGGCGGGGAGGAAGCTTCCGCAGATCGTTCTGCACCGTCACCGTCTCGACCGGCGCCCATGCCGGAACCGCCCCTCCGGGTTCCGGCCGTCCTCCCTCCCGCTCGAGACGCTCTTCGTCGGGAACCTCGCGCGGCGGCGGCGCCGGCGCATACCCCGCAAAACCCCGCAGCTGCGCGAAGCAGTGACAGTCGTTGGGCGTCGTGTAGATCATTCCGTTGGCGGGAACAACCCCCGTGGCGCAGTCGCTCCGGGCCACATTCTGAAACGTGAAGCGGCCTTCCCGATCGACGAAAAGGCCGAAGCCGAGCAGAAGATACCGGACCGTGGCGCGCGGCCTCACGCACCGGTTGTTCACCGTGGGAGGATCGATCGGCGGCTCGGGCCGGCCGGTTTCGAGATCGTAGGGCAACGCCCGGTTCTGATTGAGGAGATAGACCCGGCCGTCGCGGATCATCCCCTGAAAGAGAAACCCCGGAAAGGATCCTTTCGGATGATCCTGCCGATAGTCCCGCCGCCACAGGAGCGTCCCGTCGGCCGCCCGCAGGACCGCCACGAACCCCTTTCCCTTCACCGGCTCGAACGCGCCGATGCCGGAGGTCTGAACGGCCAGAAGCCGCCCTTCCCCGCAGGCCAGGACGCCGATGCCCTCGCCGCCCACCTCCTCGCGGCGCCACAGCGCGCGGCCCGTCGCCGCGTCCACCGCGACGATCGCTTCCGCCTCCGCCCCCGGCCACCGCGTCCAGGCGCTCCGGCCGCCTTCCCGCTCGGCCACCATGAAAATCTTCCCCTCCGCCGGATCGCCCACCGGGAAAAGGAGGTTCCGCCCGTCCTCGTACGTCCACAAGAGACGCCGGGTCTTCAGATCGAACGCCCGAAGCCGCTTTCCGGCGGCCTGATAGAGCCGCCCCCCGAAGGCCAGCTCGCGCACCCGCTTGAACGCCTCGCGGCCGCCCGGAACGATCGGCTCGGCCTCCTCCACGACGCCCCGCCGCTCTCCCGTGCGCAGATCCAGCCCCACCAGCGGAAGCGGCACGCCCTTCGCCGATCCCAGATGCGTCCAGAGCGTCCCCTCGGCCAGGACCATCGGAAGGCCGTGCTCCGCCGACTCCCGCGGAATCCGCCAGCGGACCAGACCGTTGAACGCATCCCGCCCCACCAGCTGCCCTTCCCGTTCGAAGCGGAACTCGTGGACCAGAATCCCGTTTTCGGACCGGAACCCCGTGGACTCGTTGTGCGCGTAGGACACCCAGCGGTAACCGTCGATCCACCGCAGCGTGGTCACCGGACCCGCGCGCCGATCGCCCGACACGGCGTTGCCCTGGGGTCCGTATTCGGCGTGCGTCCAGTCGTCGATCTCGGGAGGCCGCCGCTTGCGCAGCGTTTCCCACCGTCCCCCGCGGCGCACGTAGGCCGACCCGCCGGGCGCCAATACCCGCAGGAGTTCCTCCTCCGCGGGGCCCCCCAGACGGTCGAGGTCCGCGATCAGAAGATTGACCAGATCGTCCGCGTACGGAAGCTCACGAATCGAAGGCCTCCGCATCACGGACGCCAGACCGTACACCCCCAGCGTCCGAAGCCGACGGCGCGCCGGAGCCGGATCCTCCAGGGCGATGCCGTGCACCAGCGAGCGACCGTCCGCAAAGGCGGCCTCCAGAGCCCCGTCCGTCGTCCCCAGATGAACGACGAGCCCCGCCTCGAACCCCGTCGCCCTCCGGACTTCCGCCGGATCCTGGCATGCCAGAAGCAGAAGCAAAACCGTCACCGCGCGAAAACCTCCAGGCTCAGATGACCCTCCTTGAGCCGCACCTTCTGGCGCCCCGCCGCCAGCGCATCCCCCTCGGCCCGCACCGCCGGTTCCGCCCGCGAGGTGAGAAATTTCACCCGATAGGTCGTCTCCCCGGCCGTCACCGCCGTTCCTTCCGCCCCCGGCCCGGTCATGACGATCATTCCCTCCGCCCCCGAGGCGCCGGAGAAGTCGATCGCCACCGACGTTCCGTCCGCCATCGTCATCACCGCGGATCCGTCGGACGCCGCCTCCCAGCGGCGGACGTCTCCGGCCACCTTCCCGTGGGCGAACTTCCGGCCGAACGCCGCGACCTGAAGCGCCCCGTCCGCCTTGGCGCTCATGTATCCCTTCGACGCCTTCGTCAGGACCGAAATCACGATGTCGTTCTCGTCCTGCCACCGGTTCCGGAAGGCGGTGAAGCTCCACTTCGTGTCGCGGCACACCCGCGGAAGCACCTCCTCCGGCGGGCGCTCCTTGAGCTCCCACGGCCAGTTGACGAACGAGCAGATCGCGTGGTGCGGATAGGGCGTCGTCGCATCGAACGGCGTCCCCGCCCGCGCATCCGCCTCCCGCAGATGGCGGTTATAGAACCAGAGAAGCCCCGCCCGATGCTCGTCCCTCAGGATGCCGAACGAGATTCCGAAATAGCCCGCGCCGGAAAGCCC
Source organism: Planctomycetota bacterium (assembly GCA_035574235.1). Lineage (NCBI taxonomy): Bacteria > Pseudomonadati > Planctomycetota > Planctomycetota bacterium. The sequence continues at coordinate 8,593 of DATLZA010000105.1, forward strand.
TTCGCGCGCCCAGACGTTGTGCGGATAGCCGCCCCGCACGGGCCAGAAATCCATCGTGCCGCCCCGCGGGACCGTCAGAAAGATCCATTTGAGCGCCGTCCAGACCGCGTTCGGGCGCGGACCGACGAAATCCTGACCTCCCGCCACCCTCCAGGCCTGAAGCGCCGGGAGAAACACGATGTGCGAGGACATCGAGCCGGTCCCGTCCCCCTCGGCGAAAAATCCCCCGTCCCCGAAGCCCTCCGTAAGGTTCCGGATCATGGACTTCCGGCTGACGTCCAGAAGCGGACGCAGCTTGCCCATGTCCACCCCCGGGTCGCCCATGATCGCCAGAAGCGCCATCGCGGCGCCTCCGACCTGCATGCCCCAGTGATTGCTCCCCGGATGGTGGCGGGCCCCGCGCGCCAGCTCCTCCAGACTCATCCACCGGCCTTCGTTGTAATCCTGAATCGCCCGCGCCACCTTCCGGCGGTATTCCTCGTCCCACCCGTCGTAACAAAGGTCGTATCCCAGCGCCGTCCATCCGAGCGACGGCCCCGCTCGAAGCGCGCCGTACGGCGCCCGGAACGAATACCGGCGATCCCGGTCCCGCTGCCCCTCGAACGCCTTCTCCATGCACTGCCGGCCCAGCTCCGCGTACTTGCGGTCCCCCGTCAACTGATAAAGAAAACCGTAGCCCGCCGCGTGCGAAAACGTGTAAGTCCCCGGCGGGTCGTTCGCGGTCTCCCCGGCCCCGTCCTGGTTGACCGCCCCGCGGACCCCGTAGCGCACCGGCATCGTCTCCCCGTCCGACCCGTTCAGACACCGCCGCAGGCGCTCCACGATCGCCTTTCCCTCGGGCGTCCCGGCGATCTTCTTCAGCCGCGGAAGATCCGGCTTGCGGAAAAGGAGCCTCGGATGCTCTCCCGGCTCCACCGCCTTGAAATCCTTCACCGGCGCGGGCCAGTCCGACTCCTGGCCGCCCGCGGCGGCGACCCCCAGCGTCAGCATCCACGCGAGCTTCATCCCCGGATCCTCCTCCCGGGATATATTCCGTTTCGGACGAAAACCTGACACCGGACCGAAATCGCGGCGCCCGGACCGTTAGGAAAAGCCCGCCGCGTGAATCATTCCAAGGGGTGCACCGGATGGCGGATTCGAACCCGCGCCGCGACGAAGTCGTCCGCGAGCTCATGAGGCACCGCTCCAGCCTCTTCGCCTACATCCTGTCGATCGTCCGGCGCTTCGACCTGGCCGAAGAGATCCTTCAGGAGGTGGCCGTCGTCGTCTGCGAGCGGGCCGACGAGTTCCAGCCGGGAACGAACTTCGGCGCGTGGGCGATGCGCATCGCCCGCAACAAGATCTTCAACGCGACCCGCGCCGCGCGACGCCACGTCGTCCTGTCCGAGGAAGCCCTCGACGCCGTCGAACGCGCCGGCCCGGAGGCGCCTCCGTCCGCATGGATCGAGGCCGTCCAGGCCTGCCTCGATCGACTCGCCCGGAGAGCCCGCGAGATCCTCCTCCTGCGCTACCGGGACGGCCTCTCCGGAGCGGACATCGCCCGCCGCGTGGGCGGCACCGTGACGGCCGTCCACATGGCCCTTTCGCGCGCGCGGGCGGCGGTCGCCGACTGCGTCCTCGGACGGCTGGCGGAGGAAGACGGACCATGAGCGCGGATCCCCGCTTCGACGACCTCGTCTCCGCCTATTTCGACGGCTCCCTCGATCCGGCGGGACTCGAGGAACTCAACGCCGGGCTGAGCGCGGACCCGATGAAGGCCCGGCGCTTCGTCCTGCTTTCGCGCATTCACGCCTCGCTTCGGGAACTTCAGAGCCCCGCCGGGGAACTTCCGACCCGCCGCCGGCGTTGGGCGGCCGCCGTCCCTTCCGCCGCCCTGGCCGCCGCGGCGCTCCTGGCCCTCGTCTTCATGCTGTTCCCCTCCGAGCGCCTGATCGGCCCCACCGTGGGAGCCCCGGGCGCCCCGGAAACGCTCCTGGTCACCGGACGCGTGGATCCCGCCCTGACCCCCGGCGACGCCGCCGTCCGGGACCGCCTCGTCCAGCTCGGCTTCCGGGTGATCCCCGCCAAGGAGGACGCCGTCACCCCCGAGCTGGCGCGCTCGCGGGCCCTCGTCGTCATCAGCGAATCGGTGCGGTCGGATCGGATCGGCGGACGCCTCCGCGCGGTCCCCGTCCCGATCCTCAATTGCGAGCCGCACCTCAACGTCGCCCTCGGGCTGTCGCGCGAACCGGACGGACCTCCGCCCCATTTCACCAAGACCTATCGCTTCCGGATCCGAATCCTCGCCCCCGAACATCCTCTGGCCGCCGGACTCCGCGACCGCGTCCGCGTCTACCACGCTCCGGGCACCGTGGGGTGGGGACTCCCCGTGGAATCCGCCGTGCGCGTCGCCGTTCTGGACGACGACGAAACCCAGACCGCCCTGTTCGCCTGCGAAACCTCGGCCCCCGGTCCCGAACAACGCTTTCCGGCACGCCGCGTGAGCTTCTTCCTCTCGGATTACACGAGCGACGCCACGCTGCTGACCCCGGAAGGATGGCGGCTCTTCGACGCGGCCGTCTCCTGGCTGACCGGCCGATAGCGCCGTCCGCCGTTTTTCCGTCCGATGAAGACGACCGCGGGCATAAAAGCAGGCGTGAAAGGCCTCCTCCTGGCCGCCGGAACGGCCGCCCTGGCGGCGTGCCGCCCCGCCGAAAGCGCGCCCGCGGCCTTCGATCTCCACGAACCGGGAGGATGGATCCGCGCCCTCGCCTTCCACCCCCGCGAACCCCTCGTGGCCTTCGCGGGAGAGGACGGCTTCGTCCGCCTGCACCCCCTCCGCCCCGGCGATCTCCCCCGAAGCTTCCGCGTCGGGAAGGCGGTCACGGCGCTCGCCTTCGGACCCGGAGACCTCCTCGCCGCCGGAACCTGGGAGGGAACGATTCACTTCCGGAACGTCGCGGAGAACCTCTCCCTTCGAACCTTCCGCGCCCATGCGGAGCGGATCTCGTCGCTCGCCTTCCGTCCCGACGGCCGCCTCCTGGCCTCGGGAAGCGACGACGACACCCTGCGCCTCTGGGATCTCGACTCCGGCGAGGAGTTCCTGACCCTGTCCCAGGGAAACGAGTACGACGTCAACGCGCTCGCGTTCAGCCCGGACGGCGCGTGGATCGCCTCCGGGGACGGCGAAGATACCGTCCGCCTCTGGTCGGCCGACACCGGCGAGGAACGCCTCATTCTCCGGGGACACGAAGGAACGGTGACCTCCGTCGCCTTCCGCCCGGACGGGCGACTCCTGGTCTCCGGAAGCCGCGACGGCACAGTGAGATTCTGGGACGTGCCCTCCGGTCGCCCCCTTCGGACCCTGCCCGCTCACACCCAGGACGTCAACGCCGTGGTCTTCCGCCCCGACGGCGGCGTTCTGGCGTCCGCCGGAGACGACCGTCGGGTCCGACTCTGGGATTCCGCAACCGGGCGGCTCCTGAAGACTCTGACGCATCCGGAGGCGGTGATGAGCCTGGCGATTTCCCCCGACGGCGTCCGGCTCGCGGCCGGAGGAAAAGGAATGCTGCGCCTCTGGAACATCCCGCGTTAGAAACGGGCCGTCCACGAATTACCGATGGGAAAGGCGGGACGAACGCTTCCATGAAAAGCGCGATACTTCTCGTCCTCGGGTGTGCGGCGGGACAGGATCCGGCGCCCGGCTCTTTTCTCCGCAAACATTGCGTGGAGTGCCACGGCCCGGAAAAACAGAAAGGACGCCTTCGGCTGGACACGCTGGACGCGTATCGGGCGGATGCGGCGGCGCTCTGGACGCGCATCTATGACCGACTCGAGGCCGGAACCATGCCGCCCGAGGACCGCCCGGGACCCTCGGACGCCGAACGCCGCGCGCTGCTCGCCTGGATCGAACACGAGCAAAGGACCCACCGCCCCACGGGCCTGCGACGGCTCAACCGGCGGGAACTCTCGGCCGCGCTGAGAGACCTGACGGGCCTGCAGGTGGATTATGCGGCCGCCCTTCCGGGTGACGGCACGGTGGACGGATTCGACACGGGCGCCGAAGCGCTTCAGGATACCGCCGATTCGGTGGACCGGACGCTCGAAATCGCCCGGCGCGCCGTCGAGGGCCTCCGGTTCCTCGACCCCCCGCGCCGCCGCGTCCTGAAGGCCGACCTGCGCGGCCTGAAGGATCCGCGCAAGGCGCTGGACTCCTGGAAAAGCGAAGGCGTCACGCCGAAACTCGGAGGCACGCTTCCCTCCGAAGACGGCCTCCTCCTCTACCCTCACTGGGTGGGCGAGCGCGCCGAAACCGGCTTCGTCGTGCAGCCTCCGGCCGGACTGCGGGGCATCCTCCGGCTGCGGATCCGCGTCTCCCCCCTCAAGCGCCTGCCGGGACTTCCCAATCCCCACCTCTGGGTGGAGATCGGAGGCAAGGCGTTCGACTACCGGGAAATCGCCGAAGGTCCTCAAGACCTGATCTACGAAGCTCAGATCGAAGATCTTCCCGTCGAGCCGCGCGGCCTGCACGTCCATCTCGTCTGCCGCGTCGAAGTGCCCTACTCGCTTCCGGGTTTCGACAACGAGGACCGCAGCCGCCCCGACCAGCCGCCCGTGCCCGGCGGCACGGGACTCTTCCGGCCGCTCTACGACCGCAAGACGCTGCCGCCCGAACGACACCCGGTGCCGTTCATCGTGCTGCACGAGGTGGAGCTGGACCCCGACCATCAGCGCCCGTGGGGGGCCGAAACGGGCGCCGTCGAGGACGATCCCGCCTGCGCCGCGCGCCTGCTGGAACGCTGGATGGAACGGGCCTGGCGCCGCCCGGCGACGTCTCAGGAACGCGAGCCTTTTCTCGACCTCTACCGGACCCGGCGCGCCCGGGGGGCTTCCTTCGACGCGGCGCTCCGGGCGGCCTTCCAGGCGGTCCTGATGAGCCCCCCCTTCCGGTATCTCGCCCCCACCGACGAGTCCGACCCCGCCCGGGCTGCGTTCGCCCTGGCCTCGAGAATCGCCTTCTTCCTCACCGGCGGCCCTCCCGACGCGGAGCTTCGGAAGCTCGCCGCCGAAGGACGCCTGCGCGAACCCGCCACGCTCGACGCGCAGGTGGATCGGCTCCTGACCGATCCGCGAAGCGACGGCTTCTTCCGCCCCTTCGTCCGCCAGTGGCTCGAGATGGACCAGCCCATCACCGTCGCCATGGACCATCTCCAGAAGCAGGATTTCCGCTTCGCCCGCAACCTCAAGGCCTCCCTGGCCGAAGAAACGCTCGGCTATGTGGCTGAACTGTTCCGCCGCAACCGTCCCGCCCGCGAGCTTGTCCGAAGCGACTGGACCCTGATGAACGACATTCTGGCCCTTCATTACGGGTATCCGCCCCTCGAGGGAGGCCGCCTGAGGCCCGTCACGCTTCGCCCGGACGATCCCCGCGGGGGAGGAATCCTGGGACACGCCGGGATCCAGTCCATGCTCTGCTGGATGGGCGACAACTGGGTGATCTACCGCGGCGCCTGGACGCTCCGGCGGATTCTGGACGCCCCGCCGCCTCCTCCGCCCCTCGAAGTGCCGGAGCTGAATCCCTCGGACCACCCCGGCATGCCCCTCAAGGAAATCCTCCGGCGCCACCAGCAGGATCCGCGCTGTTCGACCTGCCATGCGACGATCGATCCTCTGGGCTTCGCCTATCAGAACTTCGATCTCAGCGGCCGCTGGCGCGCCCTGGAATTCGAACGGTACGAGAAAAAGGAGCTCGACGGAAAAATCGAATGGCGCGGGACGGGACGAAGCCGTCCGGTGGACGCGGCCGGACGACTGCCCCGGGGGGAGGAATTCCGCGACTACGCCCATTTCAAGGAGCTCCTGGCGGAGCGCTATCTGGACGATCTGGCGCGCGGGCTTCTGAAGAACCTTTTTCTCTACGCCTCGGGCCGTCGTCCCGACGCGGCGGACCGCCGCGAAGTGCGCGGGATCCTGGAGGATCTCCGCCCGCGGGGATATCCGCTGAAAGATCTCCTCAAGGCGGTGGTCCGCTCGCGCGCCTTTCTCGGAGAACAAAGGAGGAGCCCATGAACATCAGCCGCCGCGCCGCCCTCCGGGGCCTGGGAGCGACGATCGCGCTTCCCTGGTTCGAAAGCCTCGCCTTCGGGCGGGCCGCGGACTCCGCACCGCCCCGTCTGGCGTGCTTCTACATCCCCGGCGGCATCAATCACTACGCGTGGTTCCCCCCGGACACCGGATCCGGCTACACCCTCGCCCCGTCCCACCGGCCGCTGGCCTCCCTGCGCGAACACTTCACCGTCCTCGCGGGTCTGTCCCACATCCAGGGGCGCATCAGCGGACACGTCCATCCCTACAACTGGCTGACGGGCCACAACATCAACCTCACCCCCGGGACGATCACGAACACGATCTCCATGGACCAGGTGGCCGCGCGCCACATCGGCCGCACCTATCTTCCCTCCCTGGCGCTGTCGTGGCAGGACGGAGTGGGCTCCCGGACCCTTTCCCGCAACGCCCTGGGGGCCGACCTTCCCGCCCTGGCGGACTACCGCGCGGTGTTCGAGCGCCTCTTTCCGCCCGCCGACCGCGCCCAGCTCCGCGAAGCCCAGGAGCGCCTGGCCCTCGACCGCAGCATCCTCGACACGGCGGCCGCCGGCGCGCGCGATCTGCGCCGCCGGCTCGGCGCGGCCGACCGCCCGCGGCTCGACGAATACCTGGAATCGATCCGGGAGGTCGAAAAGCGCCTGGACGACCGCCATGAGGTGCTCGAACGCGGACGGCCCTCCTTCGACGAGTCGTCCGTCCTTCTGGCTCCGCAGGGCAAAAACAGCATGCGGGAGCACATCGAGCTGCTCATGGATCTGGTCGTCCTGGCCTTCCGGACCGACATGACCCGCGTGGTCACCCACTCTCTCGGCGGGGAAGGCGGACCGAACTACGCGGAATACCAGGAATGGGCCCGGCAGGCGGGCGCCCCTCTCCGCGGCGCCCATGACTACCACCACAAGGGCACCGGCGAGCGCGGCCCGGACAACCCCGACGTCCGGGTCCTGGGACGGCGCGACGAAATGCTCTGCGCGTGCCTGGCGCGCTTCATGGAGAAACTCCGCGCGCTCCCGGCCCCCGAAGGGACGCTTCTCGATTACACCGTCATTCTCTTCGGCGGGGCGCAGATCACCAGCCATTCGGGGAAATCCTTCCCCCTTCTGCTGGCGGGAGGCCGCAGGCTCGGCTTCCGCCACGGACGGCACCTGCGCTGGCCGGTGGATACCCGGCCGGCGTCGGACCTTTATCTCACGATCCTCCAGCGGCTGGGCTGCCCCGTGACCTCCTTCAAGGAGAGCACCGGAATCATCACCGAGCTTCTGGCCTGACCGGCCGGACGTCCTCCATCGGGCGCTCGACGGACGTCCCGAACTCCGCGGAATCGAAGGCGTCCACCTCGATCGCCGCCTCGCGGGCCCGCTCGGCCTCCCGCACAAGCGCGCGCTCGTCGGCGGAAATCACCCCCGCCCGCAGCGCCCGATCCGCCAGCGTTTCCTCCGGAGCGCGCTCCAGCGCCCCGGCCCGCACCGCGTCCCGGATCTTGCGCTCCGCCTCCGCCGCGACCCGCACCCGCTCGAACGCCGCCTCGAGCGTCCCCAGCCCGGGCTCCGACGCGCCCGGCACGAACACCTCGCGCGTCAGCCGGCGCCTCGCCTCCGCGTCCTCGACGAGCGCCCGCGCGACCTCGCCGCCCAGCGCGTCCGAGGGCGGCCGCCGCCGCGCGCCGCACGGAAAAAGAAGCGCGCGCAACGCCCATGCGATCGGACGGCTCGGAAAATTGTCCAGAAGCCCGATCGCCGCTTCCCGGATCCTCCAGAGCGCATGCTCGCACGCCCAGCGGACGAACGGCCGGTCCCCCGCCGGCTCCCCCTCGTCGCGGAAACGCTTCACGGCCGCCGAGCCGAGATAAAGCCACGCCAGAATGTCCGCCAGCCGCCCGCTCAGCTTCTCCCGCCGCTTGAGCTGACCGCCGAGAACCGCCATCGCCGCGTCCGAAAGAAGCGCGAACCCGGCGCTCGCCCGGCTGAACTCGCGAAGATACCGGCCCCCAAGACCGCCCGCCCCCGTCCGGGCGATCCGCCCCCCCGTCAGCCCCAGGACGAACGCCCGCACGGCGTTGCGGAAAATGAACCCCGCATGGCCGAAGAACGCCCGGTCGAACCGCGCCGCGTCCCCCGCCGCCGCGGCCGCCATCTCCTCGCGCACATACGGGTGGCAGCGGATCGCGCCCTGGCCGTAGATGATCATCGAGCGCGTGAGGATGTTGGCCCCCTCGACCGTGATCCCGATCGGGACCGCCATGTAGGCCGGGGCGAGCATGTTCCGCGGGCCCCGGCAGATCCCCGCCCCGCCGCGGATGTCCATCGCGTCGTTGACCACCTGGCGCATGGCCTCCGTCAGATAGGCCTTCGCCACGGCCGACAGAACGGCGGGGCGTTCGCCCGCGTCCACCGCCCCGGCGGTCAGAATCCGCGCGGCGTTCATGAGGTACGTCAGGCCCCCGATCCGCGCCAGCGCTTCCTCGACCCCCTCGAAGCGCCCGATCGGCGTGTCGAACTGCCGGCGGACCGCGGCGTACGCGCCCGCCGCCCGCGCCGCCAGCTCCGCCGAAGCCACCGAAAGCGCCGGCAGCGAGATCGAACGCCCCGCCGCCAGACACTCCATGAGCATCCGCCAGCCCTGACCCGCCATCTTCGGGCCGCCGATGATGAAATCGAGCGGCACGAAGACGTCCGTCCCCGAGGTCGGCCCGTTCTGGAACGGAATCCCGAGCGGATCGTGACGCCGGCCGAGGTCGATCCCCGGCAGGCTCGAGGGCACCAGCGCGCACGTGATGCCGTAGTCCTCCCGTTCCCCGAGCAGCCGCTCGGGATCGCGCAACCGGAAGGCCAGACCGATGACCGTCGAGACGGGTCCGAGCGTGATGTAGCGCTTCCGCCACGTCAGCCGCATCCCCAGAACCTCGCGGCCCTCCCACGAGCCGCGGCAGACGACTCCCTCGCTCCGGAGCGAAGCGGCGTCGCTTCCCGCGCCCGGCTCCGTCAGCGCGAAGCAGGGAATCTCCTCCCCCCGGGCCAGCCGCGGCAGAAAGCGGCGCTTCTGCTCCTCGGTCCCGTAGTGCAACAGGAGCTCCGCGGGACCCAGGGAATTCGGAACCATCACCGTCACCGCCGCGGTGACGCTCCGGGAAGCGATCCGGACGATGACCTCGGAATGCGCCCGGGCCGAAAACCCGAGACCGCCGTACTCGGGCGGGATGATCATTCCGAAGAAACGATGCCGGCGGAGGAAATCCCAGAGTTCGGGCGGCAGGTCGCCCCGCCGGGCGATGTCCCAGTCGTCCAGCCGCTCGCACAGCTCCCGCACGGGGCCTTCGAGAAACGCCCTCTCCGCCTCCGAGAGCCCCCGCACGGGGAAGTCGAGAAGCTTCTTCCAGCGAGGAGCGCCCGAGAAGAGTTCCCCGTCCCACCACACGGTGCCCGCCTCGAGCGCCACCCGCTCGGTCTCGCTCATCCGAGGCAGCGCGCGGCCCAGGCGCCGCAGGAGCCACGGGGAGATCAGACGCCTCCGGATCGGGCGGACGCCGAAGACAAGCGCGTAAAGGCCCAGCGCCCCCGCCGCCGCGGCGAACGCGACGGCCGGACGGGGTCCCGCCCACGCGACCCAGCCGCCCAGCGACACGGCCCCCGCCGCGAGAAATCCCCAGAAGGCCAGACCGCGATACGTCAGAACGAAAAAGGCCAGGAGCGCGGCGGCGGCGACGGCCGGAAGCGTCATCAACGGTCGATTCTAGCGCCGAAGGCCCCTCGGAGGGAAGCCCGGTTCCGGGCGCGGGCGGAATCTCCCGCCGCCGGTCTCGAAGTTCCGCGGGCGTCGCGATGAAGCCCGTTTTCGGAAATCGCCTCGATTACGCGGTCCCGTCGGTGAGGCGCTTGCCGGTCCGGGCCAGGTCCTCCAGAAGCGCCGCGGGCGCGAAACGCCCGCCGTGTCGCCGGCGCAGCTCCTCAAGATCCGCCCGCACCGCCGCCGCCCCGCGCCCGTCGAGGTACCGGAAGGGCCCTCCCCGGAAGGGCGGAAAGCCCAGCCCCAGGATCGCCCCCGCGTCCCCGTCCCGCGCCGACCGGAGGATCCCTTCCTCAAGACACCGCACCGCCTCGTTCACCATCGGAAGCACGCACCGAAGCGCGATCGCCGCCGCGTCATGTCCCTTCGTCGGACGGACCCCGAGGACGTCGTAAACCGTCGGATCGACCTTCCGCCCGCCCTTGCCCCGGCCGCCTTCTCCGTACCGGTAAAAGCCCCGCCCGTTCTTGCGGCCCGCCCGGCCGTCCGCGAAAATCTTCTCGAGCGCCGGCGCCGGAGCCATCCGGTCTCCGAAGGCCTCGTGAAGCACCTTCGCGATCTTGTGCCCCGTGTCGATGCCCACCTCGTCGAGGAGCTTCAGCGGCCCCACGGGGAACCCGAACCTGAGGAGCGCCTCGTCGATCTCCTCCACGGGCACCCCTTCGGCCAGAAGGTGCCCCGCCTCGTTGACGTACGGTCCCAGAATCCGCGTCGTATAAAAGCCGGGACCGTCCCGCACCACGATCACCGTCTTGCCCTGCGCCTTTCCCAGGGCCACGCAGGTCGCCGTCACCCACGGCTCGGTCCGAGGCCCGACCACGACCTCGAGCAGAGGCACCTTGTCCACCGGCGAGAAGTAGTGCATCCCCACCACCCGTCCCGGCCGGCGCGCCCCCTCCGCGATCCGATCGACCGGGATCGAGGAAGTGTTCGTGGCGAAAATCGCCTCCTCCCCGGCGGCCTCTTCCACCTCCCGCAGCACCCGGCGCTTCACCTCGAGATCCTCGACCACCGCTTCGATCACGACGTCCGCGCGGCGGAATCCCGAATAGTCCGTCGTGGGCCGCACGAGCATCATCCGTCGCTCCAGCTCCGCCCGCCGCTCCCGCCGCCGCGCCGCGCGTTCCGAAAAAAGTCCCCGGAGGGACGCCAGGGCCTTCCGGAGCGGCTCGTGCCCCACGTCCTTCAGGCGCACGGGGAGCCCCGCCTCCGCCGCCGTCACGAAGGAGATTCCCGTGCCCATGAGCCCCGCGCCGAGCACGGCCACCTTGCGCACCTCGCGCGGGCGGACCGCCGGATCGTCCGTCCCGGGATCTTTCCGCAGTTCGTTGACCGCGAAGAAAAGCGCCATCAGGTTCCGCGCCTCGGGCGTGACCGCAAGCCTGCCGAACGCCGCCGCTTCCGCCGCGTATCCGCGCTCCGGGCCTCGCTCGATCCCCTCCCGGACCGCTTCGAGCGCCGCCGGCGGCGCCGGCAGATTTCCCCGCGTTTCCGCCAGAATCGCCTTCCGCGCCCGCCGGTACACGAGCGCCCGCCCCGCCGGATTCCCTTCCAGCAGCGCGCCGCCCACCCGGCGCAGAAAACCCCGGCGCCGCCCCCCCGGACGCTCCCCCGCCGCCCACCGCCGCGCATGCTCCAGCGCCGCCTCCAGCAGGATCGGCCGCGGAACGACCTCGTCCACGAGCCCGATCGCCAGCGCCTTGCGCGCCGGAATCTGCTTGCCCGTGAGAATGAGCTCCAGCGCCGCCGCGACGCCCACCCGACGGGGAAGCCGCTGCGTCCCTCCCGCCCCCGGAATGACCCCGAGCCGCACTTCCGGAAGCCCGAGACGCGTGGATTCCGCGTCGGAGGCGACCCGGCCGCGGCACGCCAGGACGAGCTCCAGTCCCCCGCCCACGCAGGCGCCGTGAATCGCCGCCACGACGGGCACGCGGCAGGACTCCAGGCGCGCCAGCGCCGCCTGCGCGCGGCGCGAAAGGGCCTCCGCCTCCGCCGCGCCGGAGAGCCGCTGGAACACCTTCACGTCCGCTCCGGCGATGAAGCCGTCGGCCTTCCCGGAGGCCAGAACCGCCGCGCGCACGCCCGGGTCGCGCTCCAGCTCCTCCAGCGCGCGCTCAAGATGCTCCTCGAATCCCGGCCGGAGAAGATTCACCTTTTCTCCGGGGACGTCGAACCAGAGGACCGCCGTCCCGTCCGCGCGGCGTTCCAGACGCAGGGGCGACGCTTCGCTCACGGGGCCTCCAGGACGATCGCCGCGCCCATCCCGCCGGCCGCGCAGGCCGCGCAAAGCGCGAACTTCCCGCCCCGCCGCCGGAGCTCGCGGAGCGTCTGCACGATCTGGCGCGCCCCGGTCGCCGCGAACGGGTGCCCGAGCGCGATCGAACCGCCGTTGACGTTGAGCCGATCCTCGTCCACGCGGCCCACCGGCTCCGAACGGCCCAGCTCCCGCCGCGCGAATTCCGCAGACTCGAAGGCGCGCAGCACCGAGAGGACAGCCGCCGAGAAGGCCTCGTGGAGATCGACGAGATCCATGTCCCCGAGCGCCAGCCCCGCGCGGTCCAGCGCCGCCGGAGCCGCATACGCCGGCCCCAGAAGCAGCGGCCCCGCCGGATCGAGCGCCGTGAACGCCCAGCTCCGCACGAATCCCAGGATCGGAAGCCCGAGCGCCCGGGCCTTTTCTTCCGCCATCAGAAACACCGCCGCGGCGCCGTCGGTCAGCGGAGAGCTGTTCCCCGCCGTCACCGTGCCGTGCCGGCGGTCGAAGACCGGCGGCAGCTCGGCGTACTTGCTCAGGTCGGAATCCGGCCGCACGACGTTGTCCCGCTCGAAGGTTTCCTCGTACCGCGGCGGCACGTGCACCGGAACCACCTCGGCGGCGAACTTCCCTTCCGCCCACGCGCGCGCGGCGCGCACGTGGCTGCGATGGGCGAATTCGTCCTGCTCGCGGCGGGAAATCCCGTTTTCCTTGGCCATCCGCTCGGCCGCCTGCCCCATGGTTTCGCCTGTGGAGCGCTCCTCGGGCGAAAGCGACCGGGGCACGAGGTCGCGCCAGCGCATCCGCCGCAGCGCCCGCAGGCGTCCGCCGACCGTCCGGGCCGCCCCCAGCTCGTGGAGGACGCGCTGCAGGCCCGGCGAGGCGGCCACCGGAGCGTCGCTGGCGCTGTCGGCCCCGCCGGCCACGCCGCCGTCGACCGTCCCGGCGCGGATGGCCTGGGCCACGCTCACGACGCTCTGGTAGCTCGTGGCGCACGCGCGCGAGACGCTGTACGCCTCGACCCGGGCCGGAAGGCCGATCCCCAGAACGATCTCGCGCGCGATGTTGATCCAGTCGAGGGACGGAATGACCTGGCCGAAGACCACCTGATCGATCTCGCGCGGATCGATCTCGAGCCGCTCGATCAGCTCCGCGCAGGCGATGCGGCCGAGATCGAGGGCGGAGAGGCTCTTGAGCGCGGTGCCGCGCTTGGCGAACGGCGTCCGGACCCCTCCCAGAATCGCGACCCGGCGGCCGGCGGAATCGGGCATGCTTCGACTGTAATACTTTCCCGGACGCCCCGAACGCAAGCCCTTCTCCGCCGGAGGCCCCGCGGGTACCATGGGAACCTCCCGGGAAACCATGGAGCGCGAAGCGTCCGACGTCCTCGTGATCGGCGCGGGCGCGGCCGGTCTGGCCGCGGCGCGCGACCTTTCCCGGCGGGGCCTCGACGTCCTGCTCCTGGAAGCGCGCGACCGGATCGGCGGCCGGATCGATACCCGGCACGATCCGGAATCTCCGCTGCCGGTCGATCTGGGCGCGGAGTTCGTCCACGGCCGGGCTCCGGAAACCTTCGCGCTCGCGCAGGCGGCGCGGATCCCGCTTCTGGAGCTTCCCGAGCGGCATCTTCTCCGCCTCCGAGGACGCCTGCGCCCCGCGGTCGATTTCTGGGCGCGCCTGGACCGGGCGCTTCGGAACCTCCGCCTTCCCCGGCGCGGCGACCTCTCGTTCCTCCAGGCCCTCTCCCGAACGCGGCTTTCCCCGGAGCTCCGGACGACGGCCGCGCTCTTCGTGGAGGGATACCACGCCTGCCGCGCCGACGACGCCAGCGCCCGCTGGCTGGCCGCCGGGCTCGGCGCGGCGGACGATCCCGCCGCCGCGCGCCAGCACCGCCTTCCGGCCGGCATGGGCGCGCTCGTCCTGGCGCTGCGGCGGGGGCTGGATCCCGAACGCGTCCGCCTGCGCCTG
>DATLZA010000106.1 GCA_035574235.1 Planctomycetota bacterium
GTGTGCTTACAGGAGGGTGTCCGCGAACGGTTTCAATTTTTCCACCAGGATTTCACGGGCCCGGAAAAGCCACGTCTTGACGGTGCCGGGGGGAACGTCGAGCGTTCGGGCGATCTCCTGGATGCTGAGATCCTCGAGGTACTTGAGGGTCACGCAGGCCTGGTATTCCGGGGGAAGCTCGCGGAGGGCGGCCTGGAGACGGGCGCTCGGGTCGGCGGGCGCGGGGTCCCGGACGGGGACCTCGGGCAGGGGGGCGGAGGGGCGGCGGCGTTCCTTCCAATTGAGCACGCAGTTGGCGGCCAGGCGGCGAAACCACGGGAGGAAGGGCTGATCGGGGTCGTACTGCCCGAAATTGCGGTACAGTCTGAGGAACACCTCCTGGGCGGCGTCCTCGGCGTCGGCGGCGTTCCAGGTGAGCCGGTAGGCGATGTTGTAGGCGAGTTTCTGGGTGGCTTCCACGACGGTCCGGAACGCCTCGCGGTCACCCAGGCGCGCGCGCAGCAGCGTCTCCCGCGGGATTTCCGGCACCATGCGTTTATTCGGAGAGGTACAGGCGGTCGGAGACGACCGGTTTCAGTATACCCCGAACGGACCGGAAGCGGGGGGCCGGAGAAGGCGGCGGGAGGGCGGTCGGAAGGCCGCCGGCTCACTTCTTGAGATGGCCGGTGTGCTTGAGGAGCCGTTCCAGGGACTCCGAAGGCAGCGCCCCCTTGGAGATCCAATGGGCGTACCGGTCCAGGTCGATCTTCACCTTCTCTTCGGGCTTCGAGGCGCGCGGGTCGTAGGTTCCCAGGTTTTCGAGGTACTTGCCGTCCCGGCGCGTGCGCCCGTCGAAGACCGCGATGCGCCAGAAGGGCAGGTTCTTGCGACCCGTGCGGGTCAGTCGGATTCGGACCGCCATAGGCGCGACACTATAGCAACGGCCCGGGATTGGCGCAACGTTTTTCTCTTGCCGCGGATCGACTCCCGGATAGAGTGGGAAACGTGATCTTCTTTTACTGCCCCGAATGCCGGGAGGAGCTGGAGGCGGAGGATTCCATCCGCGGCACGCGGATGAAATGCCCGGCCTGCTTCAAGGAGATCGAGATTCCGCAGGCGAGCGTGAAGCTTCCGGCCCGCACGGGGCGGGCGGAGGCGCCCGTGCCATCCGAGTCGGGCGAGACGCTTCCGGGGAGCCGATTCATCCTGGTCGTCCTGGCGGCGGGCCTCGTCGGGCTTCTGGTCATCTCGGGGGTGGGCTACACCCTTCACCGGCGGGCGCAGGAGCGGGCCCGGCAGAATCAGCCGGTCTGCGGCGCCTGCGAAGGCAAGGGGAAAGTGACGTGCACGGTGTGCATCGGCGTGCGGCGGTTGCCCTGCGGCGAGTGCTCCGGGACGGGCAAGCGCCGGAACTTCCGCGACCAGGAGGAACCCTGCTACAAGTGCTCGGGCGTGGGGACGCTCGAATG
This sequence comes from Planctomycetota bacterium, assembly GCA_035574235.1. NCBI lineage: Bacteria > Pseudomonadati > Planctomycetota > Planctomycetota bacterium. Next base: position 1,449 of record DATLZA010000106.1, read on the forward strand.
CCAGGTCTGCGGCGGCCGGGGCGACTACGGCTGCACGGGGTGCGGCGGGACGGGGCGGCTGGCGCCGGCGGAGGCGCCCCGGTAGCGGGGACAGGGTGGATTTCGCGACGCTCTGGCGGGACGGGCTGGGCTTCTGGCGGGTCTGGACGCTGACCCTGGGCCGCCGGCACGGGCTCTTCGAACGCCTCGGGCGGCGGCCCCGGCACGACGGCGAGCGCGTGTGGAGGGAGGCGGCGCAGGCGCTGGGGCTTCTGGATCGGCGGGGTGGGCGCTGGGTGCCTGCTCCCGGCGTCCGGAGGCTCCTTCTGGAAGCGGACCATCCGGAGTACCTCGCCGGACACCTCATGTACGGGGCGCTCCGCTCGCTCGACTACGACGCGTTCGGCGAGTTCTTCCGCACCGGCCGCCCGCTCGATCCCGGCGCCCGTCCCCGCCGCACGGAAGCGGTTCGGGAGGCCACGCGCTGGGATCACACGATGTTTCTTCGGCGGCTTCCGCGTCCCGTGCGCCGGCGCCTCGAGCGGGGATGCGACGTCCTGGAACTCGGCTGCGGGACGGGGGAGTGGCTGGCGCTCATGCGGCGGGTTTTCCCGCGTTCCCGATTCCGGGGCGTGGATCCGGACCCGGAGTCCGGGGCCGAGCACGGGCGCGCGGAGACCTACGGGGAAACGTCGGGAGCGGACGTGGTCTATCTTGGCGAAGTGCTCCACATGACGGATCGCGGCCGGACGCTGGCCAACGCGGCGCGCGTTCTGCGGCCGGGGGGTTATCTCCTGGTCGTCGAGGGATTCCTGCCGGAACGGGTGTCCCGGCGGCCGATGGAGGCGGCCCTCTTTGCGATGCAGCTCGACCAGGCGCTTCAGGGCGTACGGTTCATGAAGCGCAGCGAGCTTGTCCTGCCGCGGGAGTTCGAGCGCCCGCGGTTCGTGCGGCTGGGGGGGTGCGTCGCGCTGGCCTGGGCGCGGCGGCGCTAGCGTCGGCGGCCGGGGGGCGCGGGGGGGCCGCCCATGCCCGGGAAGGGGAATCCTTTGCCCTTCTTCATCATCCGGATCATTTTGCGCGCTTCGTCGAACTGCTTGAGGAGGGAGTTCACCTCGTGGACGGGGCGGCCCGAGCCGCGGGCGATCCGCTGGCGGCGCGAGGCGTTCAGAAGCTCCGGGTACTCGCGCTCCTGGGGGGTCATCGACTGCATGATGGCTTCGGCGTACTTGAGCTCGTTGTCGTCGACCTCGCCGGCCATCTGATTGAGCCCGGGGATCATCTTGAGGACCTGGGAGAGAGGCCCCATCTTCTTCATCTGCTGGAGCTGCTTGAGGAAATCGTCGAGGGTGAGTTCGTCCTTGCGGATCTTCTCCTGGAGCTTGCGGGCGTGCTCCTGGTCGATGACTTCCTGGGCTTTCTCGACGAAGCTGACCACGTCGCCCATGCCGAGGATGCGGCCGGCCATGCGGTCGGGGTGGAATTCCTCGAGGTTGTCGATGCGCTCGCCGACGCCGATGAACTTGATGGGTTTTCCGGTGACGGCCTTGACGGAAAGGGCGGCTCCGCCGCGCGCGTCGCCGTCGAGTTTGGTGAGGATGACGCCGTCGATCGATAGCTGCTTGTTGAATTCGTCGGCGGAGCGGACGGCGTCCTGGCCGGTCATGGCGTCCACGACGAGGTAGATCTGGTGGGGGCGGGCGCGCTCCTTGACGTCGCGCAGCTCCTCCATCATTTCGCGGTCGATGTGGAGGCGGCCCTGGGTGTCGAGGATCACGGTATCGCAGCCCTGCTCGGCGGCCTTGGCGATGCCGCGTTCGCAGACCTTGACGGGGCGGCCGCCGGTTTCCCAGTACACGGGGATCCCGTTCTGGGCGCCGAGGGTTTTCAGCTGTTCGACGGCGGCGGGCCGGACGAGGTCGGCGGCCACGAGCATCGGCTTGCGGCCCTTTTTCTGGAGGTACTTGCCGAGCTTGGCGGTGGTCGTGGTCTTGCCGGACCCCTGGAGGCCCACCATCATGATCACGGCGGGCGCGCCCTGGGCGGCCGGAAGGGCGTGGTCCACGGGGCCCATGAGGGCCTCGAGTTCCTTCTGGACGATGTAGATGAACTGCTGGGTGGGGTTGACGCTCTTGAGGACTTCGGCGCCGACGGCCTTGGCCTTGACGCGTTCGATGAAGTCCTTGACGATCTTGAAGTTGACGTCGGCCGAGAGGAGGGCGCGGCGGAC